>JAEWVM010000138.1 GCA_023396615.1 Spirochaetota bacterium
TGAAGAAGAGACTGATGAAAAATTTTTTTCTATAATTGATTTTGCCGGTCAGGTAATAAAGAATGAAATAGCTAAGGCAAAGTCCGTTCTTGAAGCTGAAGAAATTGTCCGTGGTGCAGTTAAAGAATATGCCGGCAGAAAATATCTGGTGCTTCCGGTTTTCTGTCCATGGCAGAAAATAGTTTCAGAAGAAACTGATTTTTTATATGTGATTTTCCCGGATAAAAATAATCCGTCGTACCGTGTAAGAGCGGTTCCGGTAGAGGATGAATCGTTTGATGTAAAGAAGAAGTTTCCGGAAAAATGGGCAGGACTCAGAGATGCTGAACTTGCTTTGATGTGCGGAGTTTCGGATGCGCTCTTCTGCCATCCGGCTTTATTTATAGCCGGGGCTCTTTCTCTTGAAGGAGCAATAGCCATGGCAGATAAAGCCGCCATGGCTTAGAACTTACTCTTTATAATTGTCGGATATGATTTTTTTAATTACTTCTATTACTTCTATTACGTATGGATCTACACTGTTTTTGCAGAAAACACCGGTTTTAATAACCGGAATTAGATTATATTCTCCGACAATTCTGTAGTGAACTTCAAATGCCGCGTCTTTGCCGAGTATTCCGTTATCTGAATACGAAAATACGAGGCGGTTTTTGCGTGTATCGTCGGCATCCGTAACGGCAATTCTGTATCCTCTTTTATTTTTTGATACTTTCACCATACGTGTTGCGCGTTCTTCCATCACTTTTTTGAGAAAATGAATTCCTTCGGGATTGGATTTAAGACCAGAGTCTGAAGTGCCTGCGAAAATGTCCTTTTTCATCTGCAGAAATTTTTCTTTAGAAATATGCTCTGAAGGTTTCGGGATTTCGCTGAATTTTTTCTGTTCGTAATCCCAAGTGCTTACTGCATCAACTTCGCCATCGGCGTTATTATCGGTAATCAAAGTAATTTTGTTTTCGCCGGATTTGAAGTCTCCGATTACAACGTTTGTTACTTTTCCGATTGATTGAAAAAGAGCGTAATCTTCAAGTGCATGGGGAACGGGCATGTCTTTAAGTTTTGACTTTGTTATTAAATCTGAAGGAACATACTTTCCGGACTTTGTTCCGGACTGATCAGCGCGGTTTTTAAAAACGGCGCCTAGTGAAAAGCTTATAGCGATAAATGCTGTAAAAATAATTATTTTTTTCATAATACCTCTGCCTCATTGTTCTCCAATAATGATTCAGTAGGCTGAAAAAGACAAATATTTTTTAACAATAAAAAAACGCTTTTATCTTGATTTGCCTCTGACCAGCCAGACGCTGTTTTTGTTTTTCTTAGCATTGACGTTTATAAAGCCGTAATTGACATTGGCATAATAGCAGGCGGTGTTGGGCCAGTCAAGCGACGGTGTCGATGTCCAATACCATTTGCCTATTTTTACGAATCCGGCTTTTTTTAGAAATTCTGACCAGTCGTTTGAATTGTCCATTCCCTGAAACAGCATCTGAAAATCTTTGCGTGTCGGAAGACGCCAGTCATTATGACCGTATTTGCTGAAATTTTTTGCATAGTTGACGGCATCTTCCCAAGTTTTTTCTCCGCCATGAGAAGTATCTTTTATCCATGAAAGTCCTGTCTGGGTATCAGTAATTATACCTTCATTTTCTGATTTGAATCTGTTTCCCATGTCCGGAAGAGTTTTTGTTTTATCGGCAGTAATACCGGATTGATTTGTTGCATTATCCCTTACAGGCCAGAGATAATAAAGATTTTGGCCGATTCCTTCTGATTTATGAGATCTATTTGCCGTGATATTCCAGGCTTCGCCGTCTGCAAAAATATAAAAATCTCTTACGTTCTGAAAACCGGCGTTACTAAGGACTTGAATTCTGTTTTTGGGATCGATATCCTTCAAAAGCTCATTAAACTCGGCTGCCGTAGGGACTCTCCAATTTTGACTTTTAGATGCAGATCTGAGTTTGGAATAAACCGGAGCAACATCCTGAGGATAAAGTTTTTTTTGTGCAAAGTCGGCGTTTTTCAGCCATATCAGTCCTGTTTTAGTATCGGTAATTGAGTCGTCCTTATTGTCAATAAAGCGTTTTTGCTGGGATGACGACGGTTGAAAAATTAGAAATGAAACTAATAAGATCAAAAATTTGAAACGCATGACGCCTCCGGTGTTTTATGCACGAATCACCTTAATATTAAAATGATAAGGATTTCTTTTCAATAAAAAAAGACTTATTTCACACGGCTTTTTATATATTCTTCAATTTTTTTTACTCTGTCGGTGCGGTTTCTGCGTCTGTTAACGTTTAACTGCAGTTCTACAGGCGGAACTTTGATGTCAAAACCTTCCCACTTAACTGCTTCTAGATGATTCTTTGCGAAAGGTCCGCAGTCAACAGGTTCCGGATCATCCAGAATAGGAGAGGGGTCGCTTGCTATGTCTATTCTTACGTCCATAAAAATAACACCGAAATCTTTTGTAAGCCAGCCGTTTGTATCTGTAATCGGTTCTATCAGATAATCGTTAAAAAGTTCAGTCAATTGAGCACAGTGTTTTGAATCGATCATGATATCGACATCATGAGGATTTAATTCAATTCCCCTGATGCAGGCGGCACAGCTTCCGGTCAGCCACCAGTCAATATTGTGATTTTTAATAATTTCGCAAAAATATTTTCAGTCCCGCCTGCCATGGAACATTTGAAAAATATCCAAGCTGATCAAACATCGTTTGCGCGCACTCTGCATAACGTTTTGTCATCTTTTCAATGTATTTGGAATTAGAAGGATATGTTTTGATGTAAGTTTTATTATCGTTCTGATAAAAACACATTTTAAACAGATTCTCGTATTTCGAGTCATAATCAGAAATTCTGTAAATGATATTATCTGCAAATTCGTCAAAAGAAATTTTCATGTCTGATTCCTAATTACTTAAACATTTCGAGATATTTTTTCTCTGAGTCTGACAGATTATCCGATTTTTCTAGAAGATATTTTGCGGATTTTCCGCCTATGATTTTTTCACCCTTGTAATACATCCAGTCGGAAATTTTCTTTATATCAAACTTAACTTTATCTCCGATTTTCATTTTCTTGATGTATACCGGTTCGTTATTCAGTATCCCGTAGTACTCATTGTTTTCCTTCGTGATATCTGTGATCCACATGTGCTCAACTTCAAGTTCGCTTCCCTCGTCTGTTTTGAACGGATACTTGATGATGAAATTAGATTCATCATCCGCCGGATTCTGCATAGCTGTCAGAAATTGATCCGTGGTATTTCTTGCGTTATTGATGATTTGATTCATCTCCTGATCGTCGCTTTGAACGGATACGATTCCGTCTTTGTTTGAAAAGATACTTTCGAATTTGCTGCATCCGGACAATGTAAGTGTTGCTGCAGTTAAAAGAAATAAGTTTGTAAATTTTATCATTATAAAATCCTCATGAATATAAATTACTCTAATATCTCACATGTTTGCAAAGTCAACAGAAAAGCTTAAGGGTATTATCGTCGTGTGAAGAGCAGTTTTGTAAGGTTTAATAATTGGAACAGTGTATTTTTTTATTGATGCGCTTTTCTATTAAAATCTTTTTTTGAGGCCATGAATCATCAATAATTGAAAACCAGACTGTATCGCGGTTTCTTCCCTTGATTATTAAATGCTTTTTGAATATGCCTTCATATTCGAAGCCGAGAGACTCCGCGGCATGTTTGCTTATTGTATTGTTATTGTCGCACTTCCATGCGATTCTGCGGTAATGCAGATTTTCAAATAAGTATGTGAGAATTAACAAAACTGCCGCTGAATTGATTTCTGTATTGCGGGCTTCATTCGAGTACCAAACGCTACCGATTTCAGCATTGCCTGACATCGAATAGATATTGATTATCGAACAACTTCCCACAGTTTTGCCGAGCCGCTTTGAAAAAACAGTGAATACTATATTGTCAGCATTAGACGTTTGATTTTCGATATAGGATTTAACTTCCCGGGCATTATTAAACGGCCCGAAAAACATATGATGAAATATAAAATCACCATTATCTGATGCAGCTTCAAATAAAGCATCAGCATCTCCGATTGTCATTGGAGTCAATTTAACAAATTCATTCTCGAGTTTTAATCTTTCGGGTTTTCTGAACATGAAATACCTTAAATTGATTTAATCATTAATATTTTTATTTATAGTTCTTCTGACCGACAAAAGAACCGGA
>JAEWVM010000168.1 GCA_023396615.1 Spirochaetota bacterium
AAAGGTCAAAAATATACAAGATTTGTTTTCTCAATAAGCGGTTTGATTTAAATTATATAAACAACCAGTTGCCGTTATGTTACGGCAACTGGTTGTTTATTTCAGTTAGTCTTCGGAATCAATATCGCGGTGTCTTCTTCTGTTTTCTTTTCCTCTCATTTTATCATGTTTAGCTTTGAGTATTTCTTTCTGATCTTTTGTCAAAATACTTCTGATTTGAATTTTATATTTCGCATGAAGAATTTGCATCTCAGTCATATTGGCACTAATTTCTTTTATTATCTTTTCATAATCTGATATTGTGTTATTATCATTTTGATCGAGTTTTCTCATTTCCTGATGAAGATTTCTCTGCTTCTCATGAATCGGTTCAGTTTGTTTTTTTAACTCTTTGTTTGCAGCCTTTATTTTGGAAACTTGATCATCTGTAAGTTTGAGTTCTTTTTTCATCTCATCGGATTCAAGAAAAAACAAAGGCATACATCCTTGAAGATTTTTGCCCATACCTCTTTCATGCTTTGGGCAATTCATTGAATCTTTGTTTCCATGTCTTTCTTTTCCCTGTGCGTTTAGTGCCATAAACGTAAGAAATAGTGAAAAAATCAATAGAGCTGTTTTTTTCATTGGTTACTCCTTTTTTGTTAAATTCAATTTATAAACCATAAAAGAATTCGACAAGTTCCATAATTGAAAAAATATTGCCAAAAATAAATATCTTTTAAAAGTTGATTTGAGAGGTAATATGCTTAAAGTTAATGAATATTTTGACGGCAAGGTCAAATCTGTGGCTTTTTCTAATTCAGAAGGAAAAGCTACTTCGGGAGTTATTTCATGCGGAACTTACGAATTTTCAACTTCATCAGAAGAGCTAATGAAAGTAACATCAGGCAAGTTAAATGTGCTTATGGGAGATAATTCCAGAGTATATTCAACAGGCGAATCCTTTGTTGTTCCGGCTAATTCAAAATTTACAGTAACAGCGGATGAAGAATGTTCATACGTTTGTTTCTATAAATAAAAAAACGGTTACGCATGAATAATAAAGCGTGACCGGCTTTTTATTTATTTCCATGATATATTAGAAATAAGTACATCATCCTGTGATTCTTTTTCTGAACTAATTTTTTTTATGGAAAATCCGATTGATCTTAAAAGTTCGGGGTCACCATTATTTGCAGAATCATCAATGTAAAAAGTTAGTTTTTGCCATCCTGTTTTGTCGAGAATAACAAATTTGCTTTCATCGAGAATCCAGTTATAAGTTGATTGAAGTCTCATAGCAACCTTGTAAATACCCTTTTTATTCTCAGAAACAAAAAAATCAGCTGTCAATGTTTTTCCTCTGAAATTTTCAAAATGGTCGAAAACAGTGATTACTGATCCTGTCGAACTTTTATTATTGAAGATATGTTTGATTTTTAGTGCATTATTCTTAGATATGGATTCTTTTATGATGCTAATATGTTTAGCTGCGTCATAAGGCGTTGAGTTCAAAATGCTCCAGTCATAGAGCTCAACAGGATTTTCAAAGGTATACTTTTTTTGCTGATATGTGATATCGGATATACCGGTTGTTTTTTTGTTCTTTGTGCCGTAATACATAAGAAGACCGTCAATAAATACATTTCTGCAAACGGTATAATGATCTTTGTTTTTATAATTGTAAAATGAATATTTTAGCGAATTTTTATTTAAAGATGAAATTGTGTTTGTGATATTTTCATTTGTTCTTACTATATATGGATGATCTAAAGATCCAACTCCAAAATAAAGATTTTTGTTAATGGTTGATGAATTTTTTACAGCTTGATAAAGTTGATTTTCGGCAGAAGGTGTTTTGGATACTGCGCAGGCTGCAATAAAAGTTTCAAACATTCTGCAAAAAGATTCATTTATGAAAACAGAATGTAAAGTGAAATATCCGCCGTAAGAAGCGCCGTATAATATTCTATGCTCTGGATCAATTTTATATTTTGCTTCTATGAATGGAATTATTTCATCAGCAAATGCTTTTGAAAACTTGTCAGGATTATCTGTTAAATCCCGTTCCCTTATTTTTCCATAATCATAACCTTGGGGATATCCGACTCCAATTACATATACAGGACGGATAAGTTTTTTATGAGACAGGTAATGTATGTATTTGTGATCGTTTCCGCGCCATTGTCCGTCTGTTAAATAAAATGCCGGGAGTCGGTCATTATTTATCGTTGAATCAGGTATATAACTAATGTCAATTTTAAAGTAGTCGTGGATAATTTCAGAATAAATAATATATTCGTCCATTTTCATGTTGATTGAATATATGTCATCATTGATTGCAAGTGTTGTGTCAGTTGATTTGTTAGAACAGGATGCTGAAACTACTACAATTGAAGTCATAATAATATAAGTGATTTTATGAAGATTAAGCATAACACCTCTCAAATAAAGTTTTAAGAAAAAGTCATATAAAGATATTTACATAATTGAAAGATTTTGTCGTTTATCCCGATAAGTCAGAACCTAAAAATATACTTCAAATTCAGCTGATGCTTCGCGAATATTTGAGAAAAAGCTGATTTCACTTTTTTTTCTTCCATAATAATTTCTTCCCATAAATGTTATAATGAATCCTTCACCGTCAAAAAGTATTTCGATTTGAAATAAACCGCTTTTATCATAAAGGTTAAGAATATTCACGGCTGTAAAATCATACGAATCATTAATTGCAAATGATCCGCGGATCATAATATAGTGTTTTCCCATGTTGAAAAGACCGTATTTACCTGACAATAATCCTGCTGAACCGTAGTTAAATGAATTCATTTTGTCCATAAAATCGAGTGCATCATTGTAGTCGGATTTATTTAGTCCTGCGCCGTTATAATAGTATTCTGCGTATAAAGTATTGTTTTCATTGATGGAATATGAAATTCCAGAACTTACTTCAATGGGGTTTTTTATTATTTTTTCTTCAATAGTGTAAAGATTTTCCTTAGGCAGGTAATAGTATTTCTGATCTGCAATGGATGCATCTATGTAGAAAGTAATAGATTTTCCGATAGAAATGTTTGATGTTAACCCTGAATTGAATTTTGTTCCATGAATTCTTTTTGTATAAAGGAAGAATAATGACATATCCAAATCTTTTATTCTGAAAGATAGAGAGCTGAGCGATCTGTGAAAATCCTGCTCTGATGTAAAACGTTCTATATTCTTTTCTTGTTCATCGTTGATTGTTATCCTAGGTGAAAAATATTCTGATACTGTGAAAATCGGATTGATCCATTCTGTTTTTAATCCGATTGTACCTTCTTTTGTTTTTTTCTCGCTGTTTGAATCTCTTTTCCATGTTGAACCTGAAACAGAATCAAAATAGTATGTCGGACTTTTAAATAGTGCCGTACCGGTTTTAATGTGTTTTTTCCCAATGTCAAAAAAAAATGAATCACTGCCCATTGAAATATAAAACTCGGTAATTTTACTTTCGAATTTGCTTTTTGTTTTATCGGTTTCCGGATTTTCACCGCTAATGATTTTTCCAAAAGCATTTACGTTGAATGATGTATTGAAAATGCTGAAAGATTCTGAATGATTTGCAAAGAATGTGTGTGAGAGAGAAAACCGATTTTCATCGGTTTTCTCGGATATCATATGCGATGAAGCTGATGATTGAATATTGTAAAACCCGTCGAAAGACTGACCATATTCTGTAATTGCCAATAATAAAAATATCGGGAATAGCATACGGCTTCTCATCACTGTGCTCCGAAAGATGTGTATTGAAAACGGTCAAGATAGTCTTTAGTAAAATGAGAAAGTGGGAGATTCTTTGATCCGATTTTTATATATTCCATT
>JAEWVM010000236.1 GCA_023396615.1 Spirochaetota bacterium
TCCGGCTCCGTTCATATCGTCATTGCTTTTTCCGTACGTATATTTTACAGGCTCTCCCTCTCTGCTCGTCACGGCTATCAGCCTACTGTTGTCATACACATAATTTATGGCATATCCTTTCTTGTCCGTGTTAGGTGTCGTCTTCGCTATCAGGTTGCCGGCTCCGTCATAAGTATACATTATCTTTCCCGTATCCGGATTTTCCGTCTCAAGCCTTCTTCCCTGCTTGTCGTATTTGCATGTCGTAACGTTACCCTTGCTGTCCGTCACGGTCAGAATCTGCCCCATTCCGTCATACGTATAGCTTGTCGTTTGTCCGTCCGGTTCTTCTATTCTCTCTATGTTTCCCTTTCTGTCCGAATAGCTCGTTCTCACTTTTCCTCTCGGATCAGTTACCGATGTTATTCTTTTATTTCCGCTCGCCGAATACGCATATTTAACAGTTGTTCCGTCAGGGTTTTCCACTCTCGTCTGTCTTCCCCGCACGTCATATTCTATCTTCGTAGCGTTCACCATCGTGTCGTCATAACTTCCGGCTCTCGTCTTGTACGGTTCGCCCTGCATCGTTACTCTTCCGGCTTCGTCATAAACCGCGGCTCCGCTCGATACCATGCAGTCCTTTCCGTCCGCTGTCGCGCTCTTTTTTACCTGCAGCACGCGCTTCAGTCCGTCCGCATACGTTTCCGTTTCCATACTATGAGTCTGCTCTTTATCGCTGTAGCTCATCGTGCATGCCTTCGCCGGATACGTTTTTATATCATACGAACTTATTATCATCGGAGACGCGCTTCCCGGCGCGTAAACTCCTATCAGTCTTCCGAACTCGTCATAGTTATATCTCATCAGATACTTGTTAGTGTCCTGCATTGTAAGAACGTTTCCGTTCGTATAATCATATTTCGAGCTCGATTCCATCGAATACGCTCTGTCCGTCACCTTCTCTATATATGTATGAACACTCGTGTCATACGTATATTCGACCGTACGCCTCTGGCCGCGGTGGTTTTCCGGTCCGGTATACGTCTTCATATTTCCGTACTGGTCGTATGTAAATCCGCTTGTAGAATCGCTTCCGGCTCCGCCCTTCTCCGTCAATTCGGCAAGTCTCATCTTCGAATCATATATCGCTTTTCTTTCCCTGTATATCTTTCCGTCTCCTGTAACGGAAATATTCACGGGTCTGTCCAATATATGTCTTTCCGTACTTACCGCGTACTTGATATCCGCCGCGAGCCTCGGAGTTCCGAGAGGCTCTCCGTCATAATCTCCGTACTTCACTACATTTCCGTACGAATCATATCCGAAGCTTTCTCCGCTCGTTATCACTCCGCCTTCATCATATTCCTTCACTGTCCTTCTTATAAGCTGAGGCCATTTGACCGTGTGCCTGTACCCCACCTTGCAGTCGGGATACTTCTCGTCAAAATCGATATTAGTTCCGCCCTCATTCCTGGTAATATTTTTCAGATCATACTCATTCTCGGTATAAGAAATCTTTTCATCTCCGTGTTTCACCAGAACACTTTTCTCCAGAGACTTCGTGTGATAGCTGTTATTTAAGTACTCCGTTATTATCTCCATTCCGTCGCTTTTCTTTTCAGTTACCTTGGCAAATCCCCGGCTTTCTCTTTCTTCCCTGTCATATTCAGGGCCTTCATACACAAATTCCGACCAATACGAATGCACACTGCCGTTTGCTCCCTTGTCGCTTCCGTATCCGTCATTCACCTTGACTTTGCTCATCACCCATTTGCTTTCAGGCATTTTATGCGTATTGCCTTTTCTCTCATATTCTATCTCAACCGTTCCGCCGAGCGGTCTTGTTATTTTTTTAAGCAGATTTATTTTTCCGCCTCTGTTCCTTCTGATCTTCATCCCTGCAGTCGCGTCCGCGATATCCGCGAAACCGTCTCCGTCAACATCAGAAATCGTCATTGTAGTCTCGGAACTTCCAAATGATACTGAAGCACCCTGCGTAATATGCATTGTACCCAAGAGTGCGATTGGCTGAATTACAATCTTACAAGAACCGTTCGCGAGTGCAGAATAATTTTCAGAATAATCATTACTCAAATATTGTGGAAGCTTTTCGGAACTCTTCATCACCTTCGCCGTTGATTCAAATCCGCTTCCGTTATTATACCTCACTTTAATGTTGACCCCGTCGACATAAACCAGATCAGGCAGTCCGTCACAGTTCATATCCGCAAATATTCTTGTCTGCTCAGATTCATTACTGCTTCCTGAAAGCCCCCCCGAAAAAGAGCCCGCGTCGCTACCATATCCTCCGACGGCACTAATCGAATCTCCGCTCATTTCTCCTTCTGTAACACCGTTTCCGCCGCACCAGTCACTTGGCGTATCCTCAAATTTTCCGCCAAGATTCAGTCTCACTTTTATATTTCCGCCGCTTTCTTCTACTTTGTCCGGAAGACCGTCGCCGTTCATGTCAATATATTCTTCTTTAGTACTATTAGTACCTTCGGTAACTCCCAAGCCCGCTGAACCGAAAGGTCCTCCCTTGCTCGTATTCGGATCCGATTTCTTCAAACTGTTTATTATTCCATCAGCTAACATCTGTGGCATCAAAAGCGTCCCCGGAATCGAAAAACTTACCGCCCAATTCTCCGACTCTGTTATTCTAGGGTCTCCGTAAACATCTACGTCTTTCCAAAGAGTTCCGTCGGGTTTTGTTATCTTAGCCTTGCCGCTTCTGACGATGTCAGAATATCTGTCACCGTTAAGATCAAGCATCATTCGCTTAGTCACCGATTTACTCTTCGATTTGCTGACTAAGGTAAGTCCCGTTGTTCCGCTTTTTGTCACCGTTGTAAGACCGCATACCCTTCCTTTCGAATTGACAGTCCGCTTCTTATTTTTATCGAAATCAAGGCTGAACTCTTCTACATACGTTCTCGATACTCTCGAAGACGACATATACTCCGGCGAAATCCAGCAATTCTCGCTGTGCCCCTTCCAGACATCATATTCACCTTTTTTAAAATTTACCGCTTCGACCGGGTCAATCTCTTTCTCCGAAACAATCTGTTCTAAGCTTTTGCCCTCAGCTCCTGAAAAATTCCTAATTGCTGTTTCATATTCTTCAGCATCATCTGTATCAGAATCAAGATAGGCCACATTTTCCGCTGAAATTATATTTTTCGAATTCAATTCAGTCCACAATCCGTCTGATCCGGTATTCTCGCCGTTTGCTCTGGCATAAAACCACGAATGATGCCCGCCCGAGATTATAGAATTGGGCTCTGTTATATTATACTTATCAGGATAAAGATATAAAAACGGTATGGCAACATTAGTTTTCGTTAACTCATCATAACGAGTTCTACGGTATGCACTGCAATATATATCCATCGTGTTTATCTGAAAAAAATCTTCAACTTTATAAAAATCTTCCGTCTTCTCTCCGTTAACTTCCACCTGAACCTTATTCAAAGTCTCAGTCGAAACAATATAATAATACTCATAACCCGATGGATTCCCGAGTTCTACAGCGCTCATGCCTTCAAAGAATTTAAATTCTATTTCTTTGTAAGAATCATCCTTACCGTCGCCGTCAGAATCGTATGATTCAAGCTCGTTTGTCACATCTGCCATTTTTTGTACGGAAACATATCCGAGAACCATATCGGCGAATTTTGAAAAGAATGAAATAATCCCGTCAGCAATTCCTTCGAGAAAGCCGCCTTCCCTTTCACCGACGTCCATGCTCGATTCGATCTTGTTTCCGTTTATTCTGATAACCTGAGACTTAACCGTCTCAGCGACCGCGTTCGATCCTTTCGGCCTCTTCTTTAACGTAATGTAAATGTTTCCGGCAAATTCGTTTGGAATAGGCATAATTTTTCCCGTACCGTATTGTACAGCTCGAGGTATACCCTTTATCGAAACATTCGCGCTATACTCAGCAGATTCTAAATCTTTGCCTATTTCATTTAAAATCCCATCATCAATCATTTGCTGTTTGGCAAATGTTCCGTTTTTACTTATAAAAGATCTGTAATTAACCGGAACTTTCTTCTTCTTGGTAATTGTAATATCCTTAAGTTCACCGTCCTCTTCTACCTTAGAATCTTCTTCACTTTCAAGAACAATGTCCGCCTTAATCGCACTGTAATCTATCGGTGACTGAGAATAAACCCTGCAGTCCAGATAATAGGAAACTACTTCTCCGCTCGATTTGGGCTGCTGATCGCCGTTTTGAGCCTCATCAATAGTAGTACTCATACCATCTGAAGAATTTTTATAACTGCTGTCTATTGTATATGTTCTTGTACGTTCCGTATCAAGTGCGTCATCCTGTTTTATAACAATGGCATCCGACCATATTCCGCTGGCATCTAATGGAATATATTCAATTGTATCTTTAGATTTATTATTAGAAATTGAACTCGTTATTTTCTTTACATAGCATTCAACCCTAACATCATCAGAGATATCCTTTAGTTTCTTTATATTAACCAGAACCTTCTTGTCGCTCGGTACATTTAATGACATAAGATTGAATGATCCGACAGTAGAAAAATCACTTGCTGAATTATAATAATACTTCAAAAGTCCGTTTTCATCAGACTCTCTATAATCAATTGGATCTCTACCTGAATCAAGATATCTTATCTCCGTTTTCCATTTGACAATATCATTTCTTCCGTCAAGCCCCGAGTCTACCATAAAAGCAATCCAGTCACCCGCCTGAACAGTCACAGAATTAGACGGAGGCAAACAATTCATTTCAATTTCGCTAAAATCAGACGATTCAATCTCTTTTTCCAGAAGCTTTTTATCTTTGTCATTACTTTTGCCTTTCAAATATGGATGAATTTTCCATACCGTAGCTTTCAGAGAATCAAATGTTTCATATTTAGCAGGTTTTACTCCGACTCTCTGGATTGTTCCTTTAATACTTATTTGCCCGTTCTGAGGCGCTTTCCATATCCTTACAGGATTATCTCTGTAAAATGTTTTCTTCAGCTCATCCGCTGTTATTTCAAGTCCGTCATATCCTTCTTCATCAGATATTGATTCCGTATCCGGATCAGAAGCAAAAAACACAGGACTTGTGCCGGCACTGAAAGACGGAATCCCTTTTTCATCGAGCGTACAGAATTTAACCTGACCGTCATAACACAAGTCAGGAAGACCGTCACCGTTAATATCACTGAAATACACGCTGGATTCAATTTCAGACTTCGCTTGCACTCTGCTAGCGCCGAATGACTCAAGCTTCCAAAACCAGCCCGAAGAATAATCAATCGGAAAATCTTTACCAGTAAGTCCGCTCAATTCTTTTTGAGCACCGAATTTGCTTTCACCTTCACCTGATAAATTTTTCCTATAATAAATCGAATTTCCTTTTTTCTTTAATAAATCCGGGAGAGAATCTCCGTCAACGTCGATCATCATTGAATGGGTCTCAGTCTCGTTATCATTTGATCCGCCTCCGCCTCCATAAGATAGAAATTTAAAATAAGTAAATGGAGAAAAAGCAACTGATACATTCGCATCCATTCCCTGTTCAGTTCTTTTTCCGATCCATCCGCTTCCCCAATCCTCTGCTTCTTTAAAAATTCCTTCTACAGAATCGTCCGAATCCTCATATTCAAATTTATGAGAATAAAATTCATTACCGGATCCCGCGAACTGCTTCAGTTCCGTCAAAACAGGATGCCCGTATGCTCCGTCTTTATATATCAGATCATATCTTCTTACAGGTTTTCCCTCAAATACAACTGTTATCGAATTAAGACGACGGTCATTAACAGTCTTAAATCCATAACGGCAGTTCATGCGCACGTCGCTTCTCACCGAACTCGCGAAATTAATCGCATAAGGGCCGGCTGATCCGTTATAGCCCGTATAATTAATGCTTTTAAGATATATTGTCTTTCCGTTATTCGTGTTGTCTTTTGCGTACACATAATTGACGCAGTTACCGTTTATATCTTCAATCCGGTCAAGCTTCCATTGGGCAATCTTCCCTCCGTCAGATAAACGTGATCCATCCGAGCTTCCATAATAATACTTCGTCCCGCTTTTATCAGTTACTACCCACGAACAGTCGGCAAGACTGCCCTTTCTGACGATTCTCGCGAAAGACCCGGCAATTCTCGGCATATAGTATTTTTCAGTGCCGTTTCCTTTCTCCAAATCACAAACAAGACTCTGTCCGTCCAGCATATACGTGTCAGGCACAATAACCTCTCCGTATGTAGGCACACCCCATTTAGTATCAATGCTGATAGATGAAACGTCAATATCCCAACCGTAACCGCACCACGTCACTCCGGCTCCCGAATTATAATTCATTGAAACTGAAGGCTGTACGCCGTTTCTTCCTCTAGGTATCTCGATGTCATATCTGAGAGAAGCATCACCGCCCGAATTCGCGGAAGGAACTCCCATAAGATTTATGTTCGCTGAAGGATCCGCCGCTTTAATTCCGCTCATCGTGTTCGGATTATAAGCGTTAGTTTCCGGATGATCCGGCATCGAAATAACCGCGTTTATATAATCCGTAAAATGATTAGTAACTGCGCAAATTCGGTTTTTTGATCCGCGCGAAAGATTAAATGACCGGTTTAGCTGTACTGTTTTTTCTTCGGCAGTTTCATCTGTTTTTTCAGTCTTCTTCCAGTTTCCCGTATTGTCATCATGATAATACATATAAACATCACTGTCTGTCTGCCCCGGAAGAAGCAGAGCAGGATTAAAGCTCATCGATATTTTAATCGGCTTTTTGAATGTCCCGTGCGGTTTTCCGTTAAAGAGAAACCTGTATCCAGCGTCAGGCGTTGTAAGATTTATCATGCCCGGATTAAGATTTTCTATTTCCGATTCTTTCAGCGGTATAATCGTAATCTCCGTTAAGTCGCTGACCGCACCTGCTGGAATTTCTATTGTCACATCATTATGCGAAAATGTTCTGCTTTCATCGGCACCGACAGAAAACTTTACAGAATTTCCTTCAGTTACTATTCTACCGTCATTCGTCCCTCCGCCTGAAGAATTACCGGGAGAATCATTATCATCGTCCTTAGACTCAAGATTTTTATTAAACTCAACTTTCTTTTTGCCGGATACTGTTTCATATATAAATGCTTTAAGCTTTGCCGCCCACGGACTACCCTCGTCAACACCCGAATACTCCGTCTCGTTTTTATTAATTTTTATTGAAAATATTCCGTTTATGTCGGTTTTTTCGGTTTTGTTTTCTACTAAAAAAGAAGACAGTTTGCTGTTTCCTCTGACGATTCCTCTTACAAAAGCGCTGTTAGTGCAATATTCTCCATTTCTGGGCCAACCTATAGAAATTTCAGGAGTCTCCAGAGGATTTGCACTTGTCTTAAATGCCGCTTTAATTCCTCGTATTTCAACTTCTTCACATCCGCTCAGAGCCGATAACCTCAATGAATCAGTATGCAGAACCGGAACACCTTGTAGTTTATTCCATCCGTTATCAAGCGAAGATAAATCTATATCATAACCCGAATCTTTCCATGTGACACCGTCTCTGTACTCAAGTCTTATCTTTCCCTGTGCTGTACCGAATTTTAGAATGGATATCTGATCGGCAAAACCTTTGCACTCGAATTCAGCTGTTACTTCAGAATCGCATATCTTAGCTTTAAACTTCGCGGAATCAGAAACATAGTCTCCGTTTGCATAAACGCTTCTAATGGAATTCCAACCGCTGTCTCCTTCAAAAACGAGACACATATCAGAACTTTGAATAGAGGCATTCGCGTCGAGAGTGAGAAAATCAACCGAATTTTGACCGCATTTTAAAACCGAAACGGGAATCTCCTCATAGAATTTCGAGGCAGATAATTTAAGCTTAGAACCGAATCCCTTGTAGCCTTCAATTTCCGTACTGCCGTTAATTCTGAACGAACAATCCGCCGGAGTTCTGAGTTTTCCGCTGTAAACCAGAAAGCATCTCTTATAAACAACAGGATCAACATCTAAATCAAAAATTACTTTACCGGAGTACGGACTTTCAGCGGCAGAAGATTTTCCCTTTACTCTGATTAGATTATTCTGAACTGCAAGAATTTTGTCAAAATCATCGCTTTTCCTTAATGATCTTGAATCGCTTCCCGCGCCTCCGTTTCCGTCAGAACCGTCAGAATCCGCATAAAAACATATTTCAGCGGCTCCCGAATTTTCTTCAAATTCGATAAATATAAAATCAGAAATAAGATCAAGTGCTGTTTCCTGCCAGTTCTTCCCGCCGTGTCCGCTCAATGACGCAATTTTGTTACCTGCTTCAATTTCTGCCGCGTCCGCGTACACGGAAACTGAGCCGTTAACACCCAAAATACTTATTTTAGCAATAGTCTTAGTCGAAGAGAATGAATACTTGATAATTCTTTTATTTTCAGAAATAAATGAACTTAAGCCGTTGTTGTCAAAGGCGTAATAAAGCTCATCCCCTGTTTCTACACGTTTGTTATCAGGATAATTTTTTATACTAAAGGGACACAGTTTGTATGATGTCGCGATTTCATATTTATAAAAATCTTCTTCGTCGTTTCCGCTATTACTGCCGCATGCACATATAACAAAAGAAGCTGAAAAAATAACCGCAAACGTAATTGCTTTTCGCAACCATGATAAAGAATTATTCCGCATTTCTTTGTGTCCCCTTTCTTTATTCAATTATCTGTCCGATCCGTAAATTTCACCGTTTTTATTTAGTTTAATTACCGCAAAATCTCCCTTTCTTCCGCCGGACGCGCTCAATGTCCCTCCGACTATAACCCCGCCGTCTTTGGTAACATTAATACATCTTCCGCTTTCTTCCACCGTTCCGCTTCCAGAAAAAACCCTGAACCATTTCAATTTACCGTCAGAATCAATCCTGAACACGGTCATAACCGAAACACCTAAATCGGAAAAATTTCTGCACCCGGTACCGACAAGACCGCCTTCTCCGTCGCTTTTAATATCATATATTTTTCCGAAATTCTCCCCGTCAGGATAAACTTTCCATAATTGAATACTCGGAGAGCTTGTTTTGCATTTTATAATAACCGGCTTCTCTGAATCATAATTTTCCTTTTTAGATCCAATAGCCAAAAATATATTGGAATCCTTATCAATCTCTATTGCGGAAGCAGTCGATGAAGAACATCCTTCAATAGGATAGTAATAATTTACCGACGAGTTGGAATATGATTTATCAAAAATATACAGCATCGGCTTATAACAATTGGTAATTACAGGAGAATCTGGATCTGAATTATCGACAACAGCCTCGTTTCCGAACGCATATATATCGTCGCCAAAAGCTTTTAACGAAACAAATTCCGTTTTTCCGTCAAGGGCAGATGTATCCGAAAATGCTTTCTTTTCGGTAGAATCAAACTTCTGTGAAAGAATAAAATAATCATATATACCGCTTGTTTGATAATTACTTTTCCCGGCAATATGCATCTTTCCATCTACCAATTCAAGACAAGAAGAAATACCTGAAGTATAAAACTGTGAATAAGACAGACTGTAATAACTCGAAACAGGAATCGGATCAGAAATATTTCTTGTATCCGAAAAAGCGGCAGTAATAACCGAAGAATCACCGTCACGCACAGAGGAAACTCCGCACGCGTAATACATATCATCGTATTTTTTTACAGAACAAAGATCAGAAAATTGATTTGAGTCATTAAGAGTGGCGCTCCACACTATAATCCCGTTTCTGTCATACTTGGTTATAACAGAGGAACAGGATTGATCATAACCCTTTCGTCCAACAGCGATATAACCATAATCATCAGTTTGCATTATAGACGAAAACAATTCATCCGGAAAATCAGAACCTTCTGAATGCTTCCAGCTTTTAATCACATTTATGTTTTCAGCATCAAAAGATACACCATTATACTTGAAATCAATAGAAGACGGATCAAATTCAACATCTGGAGAATAAAATTTCAGGGTATAATCGCCTTCCCAAATATCAGAAAAAGAAAATTTACCATCAGAATCACTTTGTGTTACAAGTGTTCCGAATCTATCACTTTCAAGCTTAACTTCAACCGCGTTCTCGTAAGGCAAATCACAAAAAATAATATTGCCCTTAACAATGCCGAATTTTACTTCATCAACGGATTTTCCGCACGAAGCCGCGCTAAAGATAAAAACAAATATTGCACAGAAAATCACGCGCCTTTTTAACTCGCGCTGAAAAAACAAATACCCCCGATCTGCCATTAAGCTGTAATCCCCATATTTTTTTCTAAAAATAAAAATAAAAGATATAATGTCAACAAAGTAAAGCTGATAATTTACATAATTCGCTTGATTAATAATATGAATAAAAACAAATTGGAAATCCGATTAACCTGATATACTTTTTCAAATTAAGGATTTTACCATGAAAATTACCAAAATATATATCCCTGCTCTATTGATTATCATCATCTCTTCCCCGGTTCTGGCGGCAAATCCTAAAAAAACAAAAAACCGTATACCGAAAGGATCAGAAGCTGCAAGTGAAATGGAAACTGCTTATTCAAAAAAAGCCCCATATGATTTATTCGGAATCTACTACACCTTCGCGCAAATATATCCGGGCTTAAAGTATACCAAAGGTGTCACCACTCTAAGCGGATCATTTGAAGGCATATCAAAAGTCAATACTCACAAAGGCGACTCATCTGCTTTCGGATTGTTTGTCGGATTTATCTTTGACAAAAATCAGGCCGCAGAACTTCATTATGAACAGGCAAATTACAAAGCTTCAGTCTCCAGATTTTACAATGATTTTTCCACAGAAACATCTTATAAAGTAAAAACCCATGAATACAAACTTCTATATAGATTTAACCTCCAGAGATATTTTTTCAAAGCTGGTTTTTCTTATCTGCAAAAACGCGGTTCAGGATCATCAAAAACTTCAATTTCAGACTCAACTACAATCAAGGATCCCTCACCATCCTCTTCAAACTCTTTCGGAACATATTTGTCAGCCGGACACGCTTTCAGTATTTATAAAAATTTTCACCTCAATACGGAACTTTACATTAATTATCCGTTCACAAACCAGTGGAAAGGAAACGATAATTTTAAAATCCCCAATTACGGCATGAGCTTTTCATTCCTTTATCTCTTTCAATTATAAACACTGATGCTAAAATAAACATCGTTTTAATCTAAAACGAATATTAGAATCAGTTTTACAATAATTGTTACAAAATAATTCAATTATTAATAAATTATTTAAAAACATTGCAATTTCTAATAATGTAAACCGAACCAGCGTCATTTATACCGTCTCTATCATCGCGAGGAGAACCGACAGCAACGGATTTTCCGTCAGCTGACGCGGCAAATGAATAACCGAAATAATCGTCAGCTGCGGCATCAGGCGTTATATATGAAATAATAGAATTATAAGGGTATTCAGATATAAATAAATTTCCGCACTTATTTCCCAAGTTTGAATCAGAAAAAAACGGGGCATTTATAAAAAGCCTGTTGTCCGCCGAGAAATCAAGACTCCCTCCGAACGAATATCCTCCCGAGAAAACATTGCCGGGCGGACATCCCAAAGTTTTTATTCTATAATAAATTTTGTTAACGGAATCATAACGGTAAATAATCACTTCTCCATTAACTTTCTGAGGAACCCCGACCGCCAGCAAAGAAGCATCAGAATTAAGAGAAACAGCATCACCAAAATTTATTCCGGTGCTTAAAACAGAAACTGAAAGCGTGGTCTTGTCTTCTTCATATAACTCAACAGGTGCATAAACACCTGCGCTCTTCCGGTAAACAGTGACTCTACCGCAAATATTAACAACACCTGCATCAATTCTCTTGTATTCGGGATCACCAACTGCGACCGCACTTCCGTCTGAACTAAGAGAGACACAGTTTCCGAACCTTTCGTGTTTATCATCAGAATCCAAAGCAGACGGAACAAAAGTCTCCATAATATTCCACCCGGCGGGCTCTCTCTTATAAAGCATAAGTGCTCCTGGATAAACGCTATCACCAAGAGCAGTAACAGCCATAATATCTTCGCTGTCTGATAAATCAGTTGAATAACCAAAATTTTTATCAGCTGCCGAATCCAAATACTGGAACAATGATGTCACTCCATCAACACCTCTTTTCAATACAATAACCCGTCCTTTCCCTGAATTATTATTTGAATCTCCTACTGCTATTTCGGTTCCGGACAAATTCATTGAAATTGATAATCCAGTCATATAATCGGTTTCAGATCCCAAATCCGCGCGGAAAATCTGCCAGTCACCGTCTTTGACTGTGCAAAGAAACAGATTACCTTTGTTCTCAATCAGCCCGGAAACAGCAATAACCGAGAAATCTCCGGAAACGGCAATATCCTCAGAAAACCTGTATGTATTATTCTCTGAAATGCGGTCTAGGTATATTATTGAATCCGAAGCAAAACGGGTCACTCCGTAAGAATCAACATATTTGCAAAAAACAGTTTTTTCCCATGGTATATAATCAAAAGCCCATGGATAAACATTCAAAGGTTTAATCGAATTAATCCAACTTATATTATCATCAGAAAAAGCAATTGCGGCAATAGATTCAGAATACTGATAATCACAGTTAATCTGGACATGCCTGCTATAACAGAATTTATCGCCGTTATTGATCAGAATCTTAACAGATGGAACCGGCGGAACATCTTCTTCAGGACCGGAATCATAATTTTGCATCATGTCAGAACATGCCGAAAAAAGAAGAATCAGATTAATCAAAACTATTTTAAGAAAATAATTCATAATTCCACTTTCCTCTCAAGCCCTGCCGATAAATTGAGGAATCTTCCGGGAGCTGATCTTTCAAAAAACTGTGAAAATGAGACTGAAGACCTTATTGATAAATTATCGGAAATTGAATAAGTAAAAACCGGCCTAAAAACAATTATAGGATCAAAATATAATCTGGTATCTTCAGCTTTTACGCAATGTGAATAATATCCTACAAGAATTTCAACAGACATTGACATTTTATTGTATGAAAATAAATCGTATCCTGCTCCCAATATAACCGGCATTGAAAAGCAATGCTTGATCCTTGGATTGTCGGAAAATGCGTAATAAATCCCGGCAGAAATTACCGGATAAATTGGTTTTGACCATAAATATTTTATCGAAGCATTATAATCAAAACCGGTCAAGAAATTTGAAATCTTTGTATACTCTCCAAAAGATTTAGCAAAACCTGCAGTTACTCCATAATTTAAAAATAATATTTTCTCTTCGGGCTCTGCAATATCCGGATATAATAAAGCAATTTTTTCTTTCAATTCAGAGAGAACGGCGCTGAACTTTGATGAATCATTATCAATATCCTTCTTGAAATTCAACAGTTCACGCGAATCGTGAATGTTAACGAGATATGATTCAATAGTGATTTTTTGAAGATAGTCTTTACGAATAAGATAATCACCCTGAAGTTCACCATCCATTTTTTCAATCGTCCGGCTGATAAATTCCTTATACGCAAAACGTAAAATTAAAACCCTTCCCTTTTCGGGGACTCTTCCCGAAAAAAATGCTTTGATCTTAATTTTATCTATAGAATCCAATTCTTTGACATTAGTTCGTCCGTTATATTCAAGATTCTTTATCTTTCGTATGTCATTTTTAAAATATTTCTCTATTTCATCGGCATATTTTTTAGGAAAATCATCATCAACGCATATTACAATTTTCGTTAGATAATGATCTAAATCATCATTTGAATCATTCGCGCACAACACAACCGGAACTATCAAAAGAATCAGCACAATAATATATTTAATCATCAAAACTCCGGAAAAACGCCTATATAATTTTACACAATTCAAAAAATTGCTTATATTTCTATTTTCTGCTTGATACTATCAAGAGATAAATTCGTATGTTGATATCGCATTTATTTTGCAAGCAATATTTACTTTATAAACGAGACAGTTAAATTATGAAAAATGATACTATGATGAAAAAAAGAAAAAAAAGACTCAAATACTTTGTAAACTTCCCTCTTCAAATCCGAATCATCGCGTCATCAGTATTGATAGTTTTATTTTTCTCTTTATTAGCCACCGGATTTATGGCATTTATAACTCATAAAAGTTACAACGAAACTGAAAAAACCCTCAATAAATTAACTGAAAACTTACAAACCGAAGACAATATCATTCAGTCATTCATTAAGTATGCGGGTTCTCTCAACAGCACCCGTTATGAATTACGCACTGATAAAATAAAAAATGATCACGATAAATCAATGACTGAATTAAGTTCAACCATTAATGAACTTAAACTATCCATGAATAGAACTAAAATCTATTTTTATATATTCTGCTTTATAATGATCTTGCAGGCAATAACTTTCACTGTATATGTTATAAGATTTTCTCAACGAATCGCTGGTCCAATCAAAATAATGAAAACTATACTTGAAGATATAGTTGAAGGAAAAGAAATCAATTACCGAACATTAAGAAAAAATGATGAGCTTAAGCATTTCTTTGAAGTTTTTATTACAACTATGATTAATATTACAAAGAAAAAAAGAAAAAGGACTATTTCTCCAAAAAAGAAAGAATCTACCGAGATCGATATCAAAGAAACATCCGAAAAAAGATAATGCCTTCAGCAGGTTACTGAGCGTTATCAATTATATTATTGGTTCACCCTCCGTCTTCCGGAACTGTCATATTCATACTCATGAACCGCGCGTTTCATCCGTCCGTCTGTTCCGAGCATTTCGCTTTCTCTTTCCGTCACGTTTCCGGTATCGTCGTATTCATACTCTATCGTCTGCAATATGCTCTTCGCGTTTCTCGTCTCAAGCCTTTTCAGTCTGTGATTCCGCTCGTCGTATTCGTAGCTCGTTCCCGTTCCGTTTCCGTAATTTATCTGTGTTCTCTGTCCGGTCACATTATATTTTATTCCGCTCACGTACGGATTCCCTTTACTGGTTCCGACTCCGCTAAGCTGAAGTTATTTCTTTTTTCTACTCTTATGAGCAAAATGACCAGAATAAATCGTGGCATCAAACAAATTCAGAGTTTTTATCTCTTTAAATGGAATTATTTTTTGAAATATTTCCAAGGAATCATTTATTTCGACAGAATTATTGCTGTTTAATATTTTACTTACTTCGTCATATCTGGTTGTAAATATTATACGTTTAGTTGCTTCATCCCGATATCCGCTAAGCAATGGAGTCAGTCCAATATCATTTCTAATTGTTGTAAAATCCAAAGTTTCACGGATATATCCGACATAAACCTTGCCATCACTCAACGTAACACAAATGGGCATATCCAGCATCTTAGATTTCAGCATCAATGAATCAAACAAAGATACTTTTTCAACGGTTTTCCGCAAAGATATAATCCGTTTAAGTTTTCTTTCATTATTCGGTTTAATCCAGTCTAAAAACTTTTCAAAAAGAATTTTATAAGGAATCCAGCCGGCAATAATAGCTATTAAAATAATAGACAATAAATGTGCATTATTTTCTTCTCTGCCGCAAAAGACATTAAAAACTAAATTATAAAAATATGGAAAATATTTCTCTATAGGATGAAATTCGAAATAAGAAGCCAAGGTGTAAATTACTGTGGCTATAGAAACAGGAATTATACTGAATAATGCCACGTACAAATATTGAATCAGAGAGTTATATCTGTTATGGAGCTTGTAAGTAAGAATTACAAAATTTCTTGTAAAAAGATAACCGGCTATAAAAGCCGCTAATAAAAAAGGTGCTGAAAACAAAATCAGCCTTTAATTAGACTTTATCGGTATTTTAGAAATAGCTTCAAGCTGCTTTTTACCGTTTTCAGAACGGGCTAAACCGTCAAGGTTACTATTAAAACTTATTTTACCAAAAGTCGATATTTGAATAGAATTCGGATCTTTTTCAAGCTTTTTTGCTATATACTCATCTATTTGAACAGATTTCATATAATCCTCTCTTTCACACATTTCTAATTAATATAACATTATCCGAAGTGTCAATTGAAAAAAAAGATACCATACAACATCTTGAATCAAGTCCGTTTATTGTGCGTTTATGCCGGATTACATTTCATAATCGGAAGGAATTCATCAATAAATAATAATCAATAATTACGGACGATGACACAAAGCGATTTGCATTGCACATCCTTCCAAACCAAAGAACGAATCTGAGAAATAATATATTTAAGCCTCCATCCCGAGAATAAATTACGCGTTTACTGAGCGAAGCGAACAAAATGCGTAATGATATTTCAAAATGAATGATAACTGAAATCACGAAAGTGCGCAAAGCGCTACAAAATAAGATAAATAACAGAATAGATCATCTAAATCGTCGCGCAAAGCGCGACACCACTCGGGCGACCGCAGCATCCGGCAGAGCCGGTGCGAGGAATTCGCCCGATAAGCCCCGCGCAGCGGTGCCCTTTTCTTTCGTCCATTTCTTTTGGGCAACGCAAAAGAAATGGACAAACGGATTTAAAAGGTGCGGAGCACCTTTTGTGTTTTGCATGACACCATGCAAACAGATAACAATAAGGCACAGCCTTATGAAGTATGCCTGACTCCCAGGCAATACGCCAGCCTTTGACAACAAGTCCGGTGTCCGGACATATTTGATTACTTTCTTTTCTAAAAGAAAGTAATTGAAATAATTGAGAAACTTGTTGCTTTTTTTTTATACATTTCCATTATTCTACCGGGGTATAAAAATGGGAATCGTTCAGGTAATAGTTTTTTCTTTGACAGTCATACTTCTGGCCGGTTTTCTGCTCATTTTGAGGACAGTTCAGCTTCCTGGCAAAATCAAAAAAGCGGAAGAACTCTTCCGTATCGGAAATGAATCCGAAGCAAGTGAAATCGTCAAAAGAATCCTTGAACGCAAAAAGGACTACCCACCGGCAAAATATCTCCGCGCGAGACTTCTTTTCAACCAAAAGCAGTATCTTCTCGCGATATCAGAATTTAATCAGATACTTCAACTGCCCGAATTCAGCAAATTCATCCGGGAACTCGATATTCACGTTGCACTTGCCGAACTCTACAATCTCACCCATCAGTGGCAGAAAGAAGTCGAAGAATACAAAATGATTCTTTCGTTCGACCCCGAAAATATCGAAGCGAATCACCGTGTAGGACTTACGCTTTACAAGCAGGGGCGTTTCCGCGATGCGAGAGACTCTCTGATGAAAGCGGTCGCTAAATCACCGAACCTCTGGGACTGCTTTCTTCCTCTCGGAATAGCATGCTACAATCTCGGAGAATACACAAATTCAGAAGAATTTCTTCTCAAAGCCGCCGAAAGACCTCAACAGAGCGGAATAGAAGAAGGTTATTATTTTTTAGGTCTGATTTATAAAGGCAAAAAAGACTACGACACCGCTGTGAGAATGTTTGAAAGCGCCCGCAAAGACAAAAAGCTTTATATAAAAAGCATGTATAAAATCGGCGAAATATATTTTGATACCGACAATTTTGACAAGGCCATAGCCCTTCTCGAAGAAGGACTCGGCTCGCTCAAAACAAGGGATGAAGATTCTCTCGCGTACAGATATCTTCTTGCAGAATGCTACGAAATGGAAAACAAGGTTCAGGAAGCCGTTCATCATTGGGAAAAAATCCAAAGCGAACATCCGAGCTTCAAGAATACTCCGATGAAGCTCGAAGAATACAAATCAATCGTAAACGACGAAAGCATGAAAACCATTTTCTCAGCAACAACGGATGATCTTCAGCCTCTTCTTGCTGAAATTGTTTCAAGACTCAATTACAACATCATAAGCAAAACAATAATAAACTCAAGCCAGATTTATTTCAAAGCATACAATACCAAAAGAATTAACGAACCGCCGATTTTAATATTTTTTATAAGAACCACTCGCGAAATTTCAGAAAGCCAGATAAGCCGTTTTGCCGGTCTTGTAGCTGATGAAAAATGTAAAAATGGAATTTACATAACTACTTCAAAATACAGCCCTAAAGCCAAGAGCGCAGCGAACGCCAAAGGAATCGAGATACACGACCGTGATCTTATTATTAAAACTCTTGGAAAATATAAGACAAAGAATTAATTCTTCAGTTGATAACAAACATCAGTAAATATTAAGGAATAACTGAAGCTCTCATAGAATTATCTCTTTGCCTTCGCGCGCTCCGTAGACACGCAGACCGTTTCCTGCATGTTTCCTCGCTTCTTTTACCATTTTATCAATGTCTTTGTCGGTGTGAATAGGATCATGATGAAAAGCCGAAAGAGTCTTTACGCCAAATTCAGAACAAATTTTTACAACCTGATTGATTGAGGAATGTCCCCAGCCTATTTTTTTTGAGTATTCTTCCTCAGAATACTGGCAATCTGCAATAACCATATCCGCATTTTTTATCAGATGACCGATGTTTTCCCAGTTATACTGAGCCATATCTTTATTAGGAAGAATTTCATTATCTGTAAGGTATGCGAGAATTTTTCCTTCATGCACAAGCCTGAACCCAAGCGAAAGCCCTGGATGCAATAGATGCGTAAAAAGAATATCAGTCTCGCCTATTCTGAACTGATTCTGCGTAAGCTCAAAAAAATTAACGTCTGCGGCAAGCTCATAAATGGTAACAGGATGATATTCACGGTGCATCTGAACCATGATAAGTTTTTCGAGAGTATTAACGGTATGACCGCCGTAAAGATTTATCGTGTTTCCCGGAATGTATATATGAGGAAGAAATGGAAATCCCTGAATGTGGTCCCAGTGTGTGTGGCTGATCAGAATATTGATATCAATAGGCTTATCTCCGAATTCTTTAAGTAGACTCATGCCGAGCCCGCGTATGCCCGTGCCGGCATCTAGAACGATTATGGAATCTCCGCACCGGATTTCAACACATGAAGTGTTTCCGCCGTATTTATAATACTCCGCACCAGGAACGGCTATTGAGCCTCTAACGCCCCAGAACTTGACCTTCATTCCGCCATTGGTCTTTCCAAACATATGGATACCGCCCCGTCAGTTAAAATCAGTAATAAACCACGAGCCTTCCGTCCCGCTTCATTTTCTCAATTTTTCCGCCCGAGTCTATCTGGACAGACAGAATAAATTCCGCAAGCAGTTTTCCATTATTCGGCTTAACTCTTTGAAAAAGTTTGTCATAATAAAAATATTCGAGTAACCCGCCCAAATTAGAAAATCCCCAGACAATTCCGCTATCCGTTTCGATTCTATCCGCAGGATATTCTTTTCCGTCGGCCTTATTTATAAAAGAGACTTTTATTTCTGATTTTTCAGCATCTTTAGACAAGTCAAAGAAAAAACCGGCAGTGTCTCCCTTGAAATATATCGCGTTGAAAAGTGTTTTATAATCATTTTTCACATTTTGAATGCCGGCAAATTCTTCCCTGAAATTAAATTCCAATGTTGAAGACATATTCCGTTCAAATGATTTCGGATCTGTGCTGAAATAGATTTTGTCAAATCGATTAGAGCACGAAAGAACACAAAGAAGAAAAAGACTAACGGGTAATTTCAATTTTTTTCCAGCTGTTTAACAGCAGATAATCCTCATTTGTAGCCAGAGAATATCTGCTGATATAATCGTTAAATTTTTTGATAAAGGACTCTGCAAAATAAATTCTGCCGTCTTTTAAAATTAGACTTTCTGCGAAATTATCAGAATCAAATTTAAAATCAACATCATTATCCTTCATAAGTCTTATAAAAATGACTTCAAAAAGATCAACCGCTTCCTTCAGCTTAAGGGCAAAAGGATCAAGCACAGTAAAAGCCGCGGTAAAATATGCATACTGTATAAATCGGAATATCCCCTGCGGTACCGAGAAAGTAAATTCGCCAAGGGAATCAGCAATAATTTTATCATATACTTCAATGTCGACATCATCAAAAAGAGCATATGTAAAAAAACCTTCATCCTGGCTTTTATGTGAAACTTCCTTGAAGAGCGGTATTGTCTTGAATTCGCTGATATCGTCATCAGAAGAATAAACCGGCAGAATATACGATTTATAATATAATCTGTCGGTGCGGTAGGACGGATAATGGAAATTATCGCCCTTTTCTATCATAGAATCGGGATTTCCGGAAAACTTAAAATCAATTTTGAAAAGATGAATAAAATCTAACAGGCTTCCCTTATACTTTCTTGCGAAATGGATATAAAGAGTCTCAGCCGCGGGTTTCGGATCAAAAATAACCGAATAATTATCCAAAAACTCAGGAATAATAGAGCAAATTCTTTCAGAAAGCATAATCTTCTGATCCCGGCTGATTCCATTCACTGAAATACGCGGAATTTCTATACTGCTTTCGAATTTATAAAACTCGTTTTTTCTCTCGTTTAGCAGAATTTCTCCCGATATATTTACTTTTTTTCTTTCATCTGCCGTAATTGTTTTAGATTTTTCAGCCGTCAATGATCACCTTCCATTATTATTATCGATTTTAATCTAATATCTTCAAGACATTTTCTTGACTTAATTTCAAAATGAGTTAATATACATTGAACTTAATGGCTTATGCCGAATTTTAAGAAAAAAGAGCTTTAAAGATGGCAAATGAACTCGTCAATGTGGGTGTCGCCCAGCTGAAGATCGGAACTTCTGAACAGATGCTGAGGACAATACTCGGAAGCTGCGTTGGAATATGCATCTACGACCGCAACAAAAAGATCGGCGGAATGGCTCACATCCTTCTGCCTGAAGCTTCTGGTTCTACTCAGATAGAAAAATATGCCGATACTGCGATACCTGCACTAATAAATCTTCTGCTGAAGCAGGGGTGCACAAAAGAATTTATGAGCGCAAAAATCGCAGGCGGCGCTTCGATGTTTAAATTCAAGATAAGCACTTCCCTTGGTCAGATCGGAGAAAGAAATATCGAAGTGACCAAAGATGTCTTAAAAAAAGCCGGTATTGCTCTTCTTTGCGAAGATACCGGAGGAAGCACAGGAAGAGTAATCGACTTTTTCCTCAACGACGGCCACTTGAAAGTTAAAGCCGGCGGCGTTGAACAAAATTACTATAAAGTATAGCGGAGTTATCCGATGCAGGAACAGATAAAACAGCGTTTGGAAAATATAATCAGCACCATGACACAGCTTCCGTCAATTCCTGATGTAGTAAGCCGTATTATTAACATGGTCAATGATCCCAATGTCGATTTCAAGGCGGTAGCCGAAGAAATTGCCAAGGATCAGTCTCTTACGACCAACATCCTGAAACTCTGCAACAGCGCTTATTTCAGCAAGGGAAAGGAGATTGTATCGGTTGACCGTGCAATCGTGACGCTGGGACTCAAGGAAATTAAAGATATAGTAGTTCTCGTAACATGCAGAAATGTACTCGACAAACCAATTCTCGGATATGACTTAGCTGCAGGCGAAATGTGGACTCACAACCTGACAGTAGCAATTCTCGCAAAAAAAATGGCAATAGACATCAAACGGAAGGATCTGGCGGACATTGTATTTACCGGCGGAATAATTCATGATGTAGGAAAAACTGTGCTGGCACTTTATGTTGCCAACACCTTCAAAGATATCATGAAAGTAACTCAGGAAAAAGCCGTTACCTTCATTGATGCCGAAAAAGATGTGATGGGATTCAACCATCAGGATATCGGACTTAAAATTCTTGAAAAATGGAAATTTCCGGATTCACTTAAAGCAGTTGTCGCACATCACCATAATCCTGAAAATTCACCGAAAGAGTTCTATAAGGCTGTTTCTATCGTTCATGTCGCTAATATAATAACTCTAATGGCAGGGGTCGGCATAGGCGGCGACGGACTTTATCACGCTTTAAATCCGGATGCAGTAAAAGAAACAGGAATCAGCGATGCCGATCTCGAGAAATACTATTCCATTGTGCCTGAAATAGTAAAACAGGCAAAACAGATATAGCCGAATTAATTCCTTGCCAAAAAATAAGCCTTCTTTGAGTCTGAAAAGGCCGAAAGGCGGAATATTGGAGAAAGAGGTTTAATATGATTAGTTACAAAGAATTGGGTCTTTCAAACACAAAAGAGCTATTTCAGAAAGCAGTAAAAGGCGGATACGCGATTCCGGCTTACAATTTCAACAACATGGAACAGATGCAGGCAATTATTCAGGCTTGTGTTGAGACAAAGTCACCTGTAATCCTTCAGGTTTCTTCCGGTGCAAGAAAATACGCCAACTCAACACTTCTCAGATACATGGCTCAGGGAGCAGTTCAGTACGCTAAAGAACTCGGTTGCGAAATTCCGATCGTTCTTCATCTTGACCACGGCGACACATTCGAGCTTTGCAAAGACTGTATCGACAACGGTTTTTCATCAGTAATGATCGACGGATCTCACCATTCATACGAAGAAAACATTGCTCTTACGAAGAAAGTCGTTGAATACGCACATGCGCACGGCGTTTCAGTTGAAGGAGAGCTTGGAGTACTTGCAGGAGTTGAAGACGAAGTATCATCTGCAGTATCTCATTACACAAAGCCGGAAGAAGTTGAAGATTTCGTAAAAAAAACAGGTGTTGACTCACTTGCAATTTCAATAGGAACTTCTCACGGAGCAAACAAATTCAAACCTGAGCAGTGCACACGCAACGCAGAGGGAATCCTTGTTCCTCCTCCGCTAAGATTCGACATTCTTGAAGAAATCGAAAAAAGAATACCTGGTTTTCCAATCGTTCTTCACGGTTCATCTTCTGTTCCTCAGGATCAGGTTAAAACTATCAATCAGTACGGCGGAAAAATGGTTGATGCCATCGGAATTCCTGAAGACGAACTCAGAAAAGCCGCTAAATCTGCAGTTTGCAAAATCAATATCGACTCTGACGGACGTCTTGCAATGACTGCCGCAATCAGAGAAGTTTTTGCTACAAAACCAAGCGAATTTGACCCAAGAAAATATCTCGGGCCTGCAAGAGACGCTCTTAAAGATCTTTATAAGAAGAAAAATATTAACGTTCTCGGTTCTGCTAATCAGGCATAAGGAATTAAAGAAGCGGAGAAATCCGCTTCTCTTTTTACCGTGTTCAAAAAAATAATTTACAGATACAGTTTAAGAAAAAGATATTCCGCAATTCTTGCGGACACAAAAAAACACGTATCCGAGTTGTCAGAAAGAATCGGAGAGCGCTCTCTCGCTCGCCACGGAAATTTAAATGCGGCAGCAGACTATATTTCCGAAACATTCAAATCATTCGGCCTCAAAGTCTTCGAAGATATTTACGCGGTCGAAGGTAAAACAGCCAGAAACATTTACACCGAAATACCGGGAACAAAAACAAAAGACGTAATACTAATCGGAGCGCATTACGATACGGTTGAAAACAGCTGCGGAGCAAATGACAACGCAAGCGGCATTTCAGCCCTTCTCGAAATCTGCAGAATGATGTCGGAGAAAAAACCGAAGAATACACTGCGCTTTACGGCTTTTACACTCGAAGAACCTCCTTTCTTTTCGACAGATAAAATGGGAAGTTCGGTTCATATTTCAAATTGCGATAAATCAGGCAAAGATATAGCACTAATGATTAACCTCGACATGCTTGGTTACGCAGGAATGTTCACAAAGCAGAATTTTCCTGATGATAACATGAAAGAAATTTATCCTTCAAGAGGAAATTTTCTTTCTATTGTTTCTCTTCCTTCATGCGTGAAGGCTGTCGACATCTGTGCGAAAATATTCAACCGCCATTCCCCTAAAAATATAATTTCAGCAGCTTTACCAGCATCATACGGCGGAGTTTCCGAATCAGATCATATTTCCTTTATCAGAAACGGAATTCCTGCTGTCATGTTCACGGATACCGGAATGCTCAGAAATCCGAATTATCATTCACCCAATGACAGCTCCGATACGATTAATTTCAAATTTTTATCCGAGAATGTTTATTCTATTTATAAGGTAATCAAGGAACTTTCTTACAGAAACTTAAGACCTTTGAGGAAGAATCTTTTCAGGATCTAACGGCTTGCCGCTCTTGCTAATCTGAAAATGGACACCGCCCGAATCCCTGTTTATTGTTCCTATTGTGTCACCTCTGCGGACAGAACTTCCGGGTCTCACCTCACCCGGAGTAATCATGGAATAAATGCTCAAATAACGGCCTCCATGAGAAACTACGACATAGTTTCCATATCCGCGCATGTAGCCTATTTTTACGACTTTTCCGTCGCAAGCACTGAAAACTCTGCTTCCGGGATTCGATTTGATGAAAATTCCGATACCTTTTGAGATGTCGGATTCTTTAGTTACGGAAACTATTTTTTTTACCGGCCAGGAAAAATTAGACGGTGATTTTTTATCAGAAACCGGCGCAGAAGTTTTATTGGGAAGTTTTTCATCATCCCTGAGAGGAGTACTTTCGGAAAGCGATAGCTGGTGCACCGGTAACTTAAGCTTCATTCCGGCTTTTATTAAGTAATTGGAATTTAGACCATTGCTTTTTGTGATTTGTGCAGGACTTAAACCGTACTTTCTGGAAATTGAATAAAGCGTTTCTCCCTTTTTTACCGTATGAATTCTAAACTTGCTCTTTGACTGTACGGATTCTGATGTTGTGACATAATCAGATGAATTCTTCTTAACCTGACCTGACCTGCCGTAAATAACGAGAGGAAGTATGAGAAAAGCTGCAAAAATCCCTTTTTTCATACGCAAATCAATGAGCATAAATCACCCTTTTCTAGGTATCGGCTCGGCACGCATTAATAGTTAGCTAAAAAAAAATTGCTTGTATTTTTTTTTCACTGATTTCTGATTCCCTCAGGCGGGGATTATATGTTAAAAAAACAGGCAGCTTTTGCGGCCTTGATGCTTGTTATCTTTTACGGAAATGCCGTACAAGCCGAAAATTTTTTCTCAACTTCCGGATCGGCCATCAAATCCACAAACGGCAAATTTTATGCTTATATCAATTTTCTTTATTACAGCAATGTTTATTTTGTAAATCTGATTCAGCCGAACTCTGTTTCTCATAACGATGTTCAGAGTGATTCATTAAAAATCAGAGCCTATCAGAACTATATCCGCACCCTCCGGGATGAAAATCTCAAAAATGACGCTGCCATTCTGCTGAATCTTTACAAGAATCCGTCACAATTTGATAATCAGAAAATTGAACAGATTGCTAAAAAACTTGAAAACAGAAATATAGTAATAAGCTTTTCAATTGATGACTCTCCATCAAGAAAAATAAATCTCAATTACTGCATTTACGGAAAAAAGAAGCTTCTGCTGGTAAAACATCCTCTTTTCGATTATTCTGAAACAATTTACAATATTATCCCCATGATATCATATCCTGAGATATCAGTCAGCAACTCAATGACATACGATGATATCATTTATGTCAGTCAGGAAGAAATAGCTAATGATTCCGGAATAGCGCAGAGAGTTCTTGCCGGCAAGAATGTAAGTGCATTTCTTTTTAACGGAGCAAGAGTTAATTCAGAAATATCTTACTGCTTAAGAAAAGCCTTCTCCGGCAAAGAAAGCGAAATCATAAAAGACATGACCCGCATGTTCGAAATTCACGAACTCAGTCATAAAATTCTATACAACAAGTATAAAATTCAGGATCCTGTTACTCATGAAGAATTTGCACTGAGCAGTACTATTTATGATAATCCGTTTCTGGGTCTTGCAATCATGTACAGTTATCTTGATTACGACAATCTTACTCAGCATAAACTCGCGGCTCTCAATTACATCCGTTATATAGCCAATCATTCCGGCAAAAGCATTTTGATGGAAAAACCGGAGCATATTGCAAAAGAATTTTCTGCTGAAGAACTAAAAACAATAAGCAAAAATCACTTTGACTCATTGCGCCAGGTTCTCAAAATCAAATAGAATTTTTCTTATAAAGCAAAATTTATTTTGACACGCACATTCAATATGTGCGTACATGAATCAAATTTTGTCATGGATATTCTATGAATAACTTATTTAAAGCAATTTCAGTTTCTGTCATCACTTCATGCGCGGCAATTATAGCATTTTTCTTTATAAGAGCGGACTATATCCATGAATCATACATGACTCATCTTTTATCGCTTAATCAGTCTCTTGTTTTGGAACTGAAACCGTTTCTTGAAGGAAAAACAAAAGATGAAGCAGAATCTGCTCTTAAGACTGCCGCTTCATCAAAAAAAGAAGTAGCATTCATCGCCCTGACAGACATGCAGAACAATTACCTTGGCGGTTTTTCCGGTCTTACTCAGAAAGAAATCAAAAACGGTTTTTCCGATCTTATTATAAGCGATATCAAGAATGGAAAACTTTCTGCAAGTAAAGTAGAATCAAAATATTACGGTTCAGAAAAATTTTATTACATTAAGCTTAAAGGCGTAAAGTTCGCTTTCTTTGTCGTATACAGATACAAGCTTCAGACAAAATTGATTACAGAAATTATTATTGAAACATCTATAATTTTATTAATAATTTTCATTTCATCATTCAGCTTTTTCTATTTTTTCAGAAAAGCAAATCAGCTTGAAACAAACCCCGAATCAGCCGTTTTACGCGAAAATCCGAAAGAAACACAACGTCGTACTAATAACTTTGAAAAACTTCTTGCTAAAAAATTCAGCGAAGCTATTCAGATTCATTCTTATGAATCATTTGCATATTATCATTACGACAAAGAAAACTTAATTCTTGTAAAAAAATATTATTATACTGCAGGTATTCTTTCAAAGCTGGATCAGGATCCGCCGGAAGCCGAAAAACGGAAAGAAATTATCTCAGAACTTAAAAAAGGTTCACCAATTATCAAAGCCCGTTCAAAAAACGCATATATTGCGGTAATTGAAAACAAAAATCTACTCGGAGCTGTTTTGGTTACAAAAAATAAAACCATAACCGGAACAGAAATTTCTTTTCTGAAGAATATCTGCCGGGACATTGCCTACAACATCATCAAATAAGATTTTCTGTCAGATAATAGATTGTATCATTTAAAAAATAAATATTATTAAAAGCGGAGATTACATCTCCGCTTTTAATTTCAATTCTGCCCGTTTCGGCTGCAGATATCAACTTTTCAAAAAAAGAAGGCGGAATCGCTTCTCCGAAAATTTTCTTCATTTTTTCTATAGATATACCTTCTGAAAGACGTAGACCGGTCATTATATACTCAGCAACAGCTGACGTAGCTGAACGTTCATCACAAATAACACTAATCGGATTTAAAGAATATGACCTGTAATCATCTTCTTTATGCCAGCGTTTTCCGTCAATAAACGAATGCGATGCCGCACCGAGTCCGAGATAATCCTGCCATGTCCAATATTTCATGTTATGACGGGAGACTCTTCCTTTTCTTGCGAAATTTGAAATTTCATAATGATCATACGATTTATTTTTCAGTCTATCTATAACAGATTGAAAAATATTTTTTTGCTCTAAATCATATTTATCCGAATCAGTAAAACGGGAATAAAGCGGAGTACCCTCTTCAACACTAAGCATGTAAACCGAAATATGATCCGCATTCGTATCTGAAAGAATATCTATGGACGACAAAACCGATTCTTTGTCAATATTTGAAACTCCGGCTATAATATCCGCAGAAATATCAAGGAAATTGCAATTGAGAAGTTTTATTATATTTTCAGGCGAAACATATTTTCTGCCTAAAAATTTTATTACTTTTTCATCAAAAGACTGAACACCGATAGACACTCTGCTGCATCCAAAATCAGAAAGCATTTTTAAATCATCAATACTTGCAGAAGAAGGATTGCATTCTACAGTAAATTCATAACCGGACTCAATTCGAAATGAGGAGAATATTTTTTCTGATACTTTCTTCAATAACGGAATGCCCATTGAAAGAGGGGTTCCTCCGCCGAAATAAACCGTATCAAAAGATTTGCCCGAATACAGCGAAGCGTTATATTCTATATCGCGTATTAAGGCTTCACTATAACAGTCTAAAACTGATGAATCCGCATCCGAAACTGAATAAAACGAACAATAATCGCATTTTGAAAAACAAAACGGAAAATGAACATAAAAACCGGCAGGCATCAGAAACCGAAATTAATAGGACAATCTGTTTTTACTTTAATTTGTCCCTTAATGAAATTTGCAGCAGCAGCAAATGACGCGTTCGTATTAGACAAGATAAACAAAGTCACGGGATGCTGCTTAAATTTTGAAAACAGAAACGGATTCCCTGAATAAATAAATATTACAGAATTTTTTAAGCTCAGACTTATCATTCTATCCAGAACAGTTTTGCTGATAGAATGAGAATAAACATAAATCTTCCTTCCGCTTGGATTTGAAGAAGAAAAGAATTTTGCTGATGTCATTACGCTATAATTTTCAACAGGGAAAAAAGAATTAAAATAAGCATTGTCTGAAACAATAACGGTTTTATCATCCTTAATTTCTGTAAAAGAATTTTTGCCGTAAAGATATAAAGCCTTCTCCGAAATAATCCGGTTTACCTCATCGGCTTCCGCATTCGGGAAAATGTAATCGTTATTTGAATCTGAATTACAGAATTTTCTTTTTGCGCGTATTATACGAATTACTGATTCGTCGATTCTTGATTCCGGAATATCACCTTTTTTGACGGAATTACAAAGAGCATAGAAAATTTGATCTGCCCTGGAGGACGTAGTAAGAAGAATATCCACTCCGGCTTTAACCGCCTTAACAGCGCTTTGACCGATAGTAAGATGTTGTGATAGAGCTCCCATTTCAAGATCATCCGTAAAAATCAATCCTTTGTACTTCATTTCATCACGCAGAATTTTTTTAAGAAAGAAATCAGAAAAAGTAGCCGGCTCGGAAGATGACAATATATTAGGATAAGAAATATGCGCAGTCATAAATGACGAAACTTCAGAATCAATTGCCGCACGGAAAGGCTTCAGTTCAAAATTTTTAATTTCATCAATTGATGAATTAATTTCAGGAAGTACCTTATGTGAATCTTTTGCGGTATTGCCATGACCCGGGAAATGTTTTACAACAGCTGCGCATCCAGCCGACTGCAAACCCTCGACATATGCCTTTACCTGAGCGGATACTTTTTCAGGATCAGAACCGAATGAACGCACATTTATTACAGGATTATCCGGATTATTGTTTATATCAGCGACCGGCGCAAGATTCATGTTTAAACCGAGAGATTTCATCTGCATACCGAGATGATATGCCGCCTTTTTGGTCAGAGCCGGATCATCAGCCGATCCGGATGCAATTGTTCCGGGAAACTGAGTTACTCCGTCTTTTATGCGGACAACAAGTCCGCTTTCCTGGTCAGTAGATATAAAAAGAGGAATACCCGTCAAATCAACAGAATTTTTCTGCATGGCAGAAGTAAATCTTTTAAGCTTTCCGGCATCTCCGATATTATAACCGAAAAGAATAATTCCGCCAAGACGGTATTTTTTAATAATGGAATATGAATTGTTATTGCCCGCGTCATTGCCGGAAATGCCCGTCATCATCATCTGACCGATTTTATCTTCAATCGTCATCTTTGACACGAACTCCTCTACCGTCTCATCCTTCTTTTGAGAAAAAGACATTAATGAGACTGATGAAATCATCACGGCAAGTAATACAAATATTTTTAAACGCATCGCAACCTCTTTAATTATAAACCGGATAAGGCGCCGATTTCAACTGTCAAACAATTTTAAGTTCTTATTTCTCAGTATATTCCGTAATTTTAACACAGCCGGACGGCATTACAACTATTTCTTTTCCGTGATTGTTCAAAAAAGCGAATTCTCCCGCAAAATCATAATCTTTTTCAGCTGAAAAAATATTAACTGCATCTATTTCTAAATCCGAAAAAACAGATGCAGAATAAATCCCATTTTCAAAACAGAATGATTTTATTCTTTCAGATGAATATCCGGAATAATGAATAATCAGATCAACATCTTTTAACCGAGAAAGTGATCTTTCAAGCTCATAAGAATCATATCTGCCGTAATCAAATTTAAGAAAAACAAATACTCCGCACTCTTTAAAATACTTATCCGCAATTATTCTTAATCCATTATCGTCAGGCAGTATCAGCGCGTACTTTTTATTCATAAACTTTTTTTTACGGAAATCATCTGCGCGTTTCAACGCAAACTCTACATCAAACCGAAATCCGTTTTGGCCTTCAGGCGGATCAATAATAACTATATTTTGTAAAGGAGAATATCCGGATATGACCAAGGCCTCTCCTCTTACAATTATTTTTGAGCATCCTGCGTCCGATAATGAAGAAACTAAATCTGATAATAAGGCTTTTTCCGAACAGGCATATATAAAATTTCCGTGAACAATATTTTTCTCAATAATCTTAGAATTAGTTAATGTTTCAGCATTTCCGGGGAAAACGGCAAATCCGATTAACGGCTCATCTTTCACTGAGCATGAAAGTAATAAAACTGACGCAAGGAAGCTATATCGCTTTAGAAAAAATATCCCCTTCATTTTCAATCCTCCGGAATCCCATTTTTTTGAGATAACGAAGGTGATTCTTCCCGTAAAGCGGAGTCCTGATTTCGCGGCATCCCCTGTTTCTGAAAAATCCTAGAGAGTCACGGTAAAGAAAACGTCCGATTTTCATATCGCGGTATCTTGGAACAACGTAATCTAGATGTATAAAAAATAATCCTTCAGGATTATTTTCATAAAAAACTATACCCGCCGGGACAAGATCGCGAACAAGAAGAAGAACTTTCGTCTTCTCATCAGTTCTATACGTAAACTCCGGATATAATTTCGCGATATCCGCACCGAAAAATTTAATAAAATATTCAAGATACTGCGAATCGTGAGAAATTTCGACAATTGAGAAATATTCTTTCTTGAAAATATAATGAGAGAGGAAATAAATATCAGCAAATACTATCAGAATATTCAGTATAGAAACAGGATATGCTTCTATCATTATGCCGTATACAGAAAATGCTAAAGCTCCGATAAGGTTAATAAGCCGAAGCTTGAACGCTGAATTCATAAAAAGAGAAACAGCGACAAGTATACTTGCAGAATATCCTATTATTGAATAAATTGAGTCCATCTGTCCCCCACGGGCAACTTAGTATAACGAATCAATTGATCAAGAAATATTTCTTTACAGAAAAAGCTGGTTTTGTCTGATTATTCTATGAGCATCAGAGAAAACTATGATTCTGTCTATGAATCAGCTGTAAAAGCCGCCCTTTCAGCGGGAAGAAATCCTGATGATATCAGACTTCTAGCCGTCAGCAAAACTTACGGAGCTGATACTGTTCAGGAAGCCATCGATTCGGGCATACTGCTTTTCGGCGAAAACAAGGTTCAGGAAGCCAGAGACAAGATACCTCTTTTGCAGGGAACTTTCGATTTCCACCTCATTGGACATCTTCAGTCAAACAAGGCAAAGGAAGCCGTAAAACTTTTCTCCACAATTCATTCTCTCGACAAAATCAGCACTGCCGAAAAACTTGACGCAGAAGCCGGAAAAATAAACAAGATTCTGGATGTTCTTGTTCAGGTCAATACCAGCGGAGAAGAATCAAAATCAGGCGTCGCACCTGAATTTGCAGAAGAATTATGTTCTCAGATAATATCCGCATCTAATTTAAAACTTACCGGTTTGATGACAATCGGACCAGTCGGCGGAATTATTCAGGATGCCGTAAAAAGTTTTACTATACTCAGAAAGCTAAAAGAAAAAATAAACTCATCACTTTCAATAAACATGACCGAACTTTCCATGGGAATGAGCGGAGACTACATTGAAGCAATCAAAGAAGGCGCAACCGTAATCAGAGTCGGAAGTGCAATATTCGGAAAAAGGGATTATACAAATGGATAAAAAAATAGCAATTGTCGGTCTAGGCAACATGGGTTACGCGATCGCGGCAGGACTTGCCAAAAATTTTCACGGCGAAATAATCGGATTCGACAGTCACCCTTCAGCAGTTGAAAACTTCAAATCAATCAGTTCTGCATCATGCACAATCACAAGCGCATCCAGCGAAAAGGAAGCGGCAGATAAATGCGGAATAATCATTTACGCACTGAAGCCGGATATCATTTTAAATATTTTAAGAGATACGGGCGACTTGCTGAAGAATAAACTGATAATTTCAATCGCCGCCGGAGTAACACTTGATTCAATAACAAAAGCTCTTCCGGATGGAACTTCCGCCGTGAGAGTGATGCCGAACACGCCTGCTTTAATATCAGAAGGCATGAGCGTCCTTTGCAAAAACGCATTTGTAACAGAAAAACAGATGGCAAGCGCTGAAAATATTTTTAAAGCTGTAGGCAAAACGCTGATTCTTCCGGAAAAACATATCGATGCCGTTACGGCAATTTCAGGATGCGGTCCGGCATATGTTTTTACTTTTATTCAGGCTTTATCCGACGCCGGAGTCGCTCTGGGGCTTGCTAGAAAGGATGCCCTTCTTCTTGCCTGCCAGACGCTGAAAGGAGCTTCGGAAATGACAATGCTAAGCGGTGAAGAACCAATATCGCTCAGAAATAAAGTAACGTCTCCGGGCGGAAGTACGATTGACGCCGTTCATGTTCTTGAAAGAGCTGCTTTTTCGGGAATAGTTATTGACGCGGCAGTCAAAGCATGCGATAAAAGTAAAAAGCTCGGGGAAAAATAGTGAACGGATTACCAATTTCATACTACAATCTCAAGCGCGCGTTTTTCTTCTTTAAGATTCTTTTCGTGCTGTCATTTTTCGTCGTTGCTGGCGGAAATATTTACAATGCAGTTTTCAAGAAAACTATTGAAGTATCGGAATCAGGTCATATTCTTAAAGACGGCTTTGTTCTATTCACTGACAGAACGGAATACATCAAAATACTCAAAAATTACAAATATGATGCCGGAACTAAAATAAAATTTCACGTAATGTCAAAGGGAGAATCATACTGGGATGTAGCCGTAAGAAACGGAATCACAGTAGAAACGCTTATTGCCGCAAATCCCTTCATAACATCACTTCTTGCCGAAGAAAATATCGAAATCGCCATACCTGAAAAGAACGGGGTACTTCTGCCTTGCGATGATTTTATTGACGCTTACCGGATGAAAAAACTTTTATCTGTCAGGCCTAAGGGTAATTTCAAGCACAGTATTTTTGAATTCTTCGCACTTGATGATATAAGATTCGCTTTTTACGAAGGCGTAAGACCGATCATCGTAAACAATTATATCGAAGGTCTTTACGGAATAAAACAAAGCTTTAACCGGCCCGTAGATAAAGGCAATTTCGGTTCAATGTTCGGGATGCGTTCAGATCCTTTCACCGGAATGATGGCCTTCCATCAGGGTCTTGACATCACCGGTTCAATAGGAATGGAAGTTCACCCGATTAACGAAGGAATTGTTTCTTTCGCGGGATGGCGCGACGGACTCGGCTTGGCAGTGATAGTGATGCATAAAGACGGATACATATCAACATACGCCCATTGCAGTCAGCTTATCTCAAAACCAGGCGATCATGTAACAAAAAAAGATGTAATAGCCCTTCTCGGCAACACGGGCAGATCAACCGGACCTCACGTTCATGTTGAAATAGAACGCCACGGCAAACTTTACAATCCCCTTTATTTTATCTGGTAATCAGCAGTTCCCGTCCAGATCGTATTCCTGAATCCAGCCGTCTATTCCGGATTCGCTCATATATTCAACCGCTTCATCATACTCGTCTTCTGATATTTTATTTTCAAGTTCGGGAAAATTTCCGTCAAGAGCCTTATAAGCCGGAAAATACTGGCACATCAGACTGAATCCGAAATCAACTCCTTTGCTTTTTAGTTTAACAAGCTGGTCTATAACACCTTTTGTATTTTCAAGTCCGTTCGGCAAAACCAGATGTCTGAAAATAAGACCCGACTCAAGCAGATCATTATTTTCAACCCAGTTTACCGGATTATTGACAAAGAAATCGGACGCTTCAAAAGAACGTTCGACATAATCCGGAACTCTTGAATATTTCCGCGCCATGCCCTTATCCGAATATTTCAAATCAAAAAGAAAAATGTCGGCGACCTTGTATGTTATCGAAAGAGATTCATCAGAAAAATAACCGCTGCAGTTAAATGAAAGAGGAATGGAAATTTTGTTTTTAATAATACGAAGAGCTTTCAGCGTTTCCAGAAGATAATGATCAGCTGTCGTAAAATTTATGTTATGAACTTTTTTCTTTTCAGCCAGATACATGATTTTCTCAGCAAGCATTTCAGCTGTATAGTCCTTTCCGTTATTCAAAGCCGAAAACGGATAATTCTGACAGAACACACAGCCTAAAGCGCATCCCGAAAAGAAAACATTCCCCGCACCGCGTTCACCGCTGACAGGAGGCTCTTCGCCCTTATGTACAGCAAAGGAAGCGACTCTTGAAGCTCCCGAAACAGCACCGCATGGAGGAATAATTTCCGCACGGTTGATTCCGCACGAAATGGGACAGCATTCGCCCCTTGAAGTGATTGAGTTCGCTTTATCAATAAGCTCGCTCAATTCACCATCAGGCATTGAACTTAGTTTAGTCATTTAAAATTAGGGTCAGTCTTAAGTTTTTCTTCGGCTGATAATTTTTCATCAGGTGTATCAACTTCATACCATCCGAATCCAGACAAATCGCATATTCCGGGCTTGTTTGAACTTTCTGCCAGAACCTGAAGAATATTTTCGGCAACTGCCTTTTCTCCGAAACGTGATAGAACTTCATCAATCGTCTTACGATATAGTGAATTCATGGATTTATCAACATAAGTCATTCCGATATATCCGCAGTCAAAATCAGAAAGCTGTTTGCTGATTCCAATTACTTTTTCTCCTTCTAGTTTGACTTTCATATCGTCAGCACCGAGAGGTCTGTCGAAATCACACATCGCCCTAACACCGGAAAAATTCTTTTTCATTTCAGTAAACATTTTCTTCGGATAAATATGGTCAACATTCGTTATAAGGAATGAATCATCACCGACTTCTTTGAGGCCTGTCATGAGAGTAAATATATTGCCTTTAAGGTATTCTTTATTTTCAATTACTCTGATCTTTGGATTTTTCCGCGAATCGACATGATTTTTGAGGTCTTCGTAATAGAACCCGCCGACGATGACAATTTCATCCATCATATCAATATCAAGGAAATCGAGAAGATAATCAATCAGCTTACGGTCTCCAACCTCAACCATCCCTTTTGTCCGGGCAGTCGTCAAATCTTTGAGACGGCTTCCTGTTCCTGCGGCAAGTACAATTGTTTTCATATTGAAAGAATCTCCTTAATGTTTTTAACTGTTTTTGCGTTTGCGTGACGTGCTTCAAACTGCTCATGAGAAAACAAACCGCAAACCCCAATAAAGTCAATCCCGTATTCAAATGCCTTATCCGAATCTTTCAGGGAATCTCCCACAAAGGTCAGATCTTTTTTGCCGATACCGAACTTCTCAAGAAAAAAATCAAAATGAGGTTTTCCCTTTTCAAATCCTTTATCAGCCTCAAATCCCATGACAATATCGAATACAAGTTTTTCTTTTTCAACAAACTGATTAATAAGATCAGGAAAATTACCCGACGAAACTCCCGCAAGATC
>JAEWVM010000071.1 GCA_023396615.1 Spirochaetota bacterium
TGAACTTCATTATGTTCCCCTTATGCATCAAAGTGACTGAGGACTTTTTATTTGCAATGGCGTACTGGATAGCCGCGCGCACTATGTTTTTAGTATTTGTAACAGAAATAGGTTTTATTCCTACACCGCTGTCAGCGAGCACAGTTTTACCGAGTTCGTCTTTGAGAAACTTGATGAGCTTTGCAGCTTCAGGAGTTCCCTGTTTGAATTCGATACCTGCATAAAGATCTTCAAGATTTTCGCGGTAAATAATCATGTCGACTTTTTCAGGTTCTTTTACGGGAGAAGGAACTCCTTTAAAATACCTTACCGGACGCACACACGCAAAAAGCGACAGTTCCTGACGAAGAGCAACATTGATGCTTCTGATTCCGCCGCCGACAGGAGTAGTAAGAGGTCCTTTAATAGCAACCTTGTACTCCTTTATCTTTTCAAGAGTCTCGGCAGGAAGCCATTCACCTTTTGTGTTGAAAGCTTTTTCACCGGCAAGAACTTCCATCCATTCGACTTTGCGTTTTCCGCCGTAAGCTTTTTCAACAGCGGCGTCAAAAACTAGTTTCGACGCGCGCCAGATGTCAGGACCGATTCCATCACCTTCGATAAAAAGAAGAACAGGATTATCAGGAACAGTAACTTTCCCGTTTTCAAATTTGATCTTTTCGGCCATTATTTCTCCTTCGCGTGAGCGGCGGCAATTGCTATTGCCTGCTCTGCAAGAGATTCATCAGCCTGAACAGGAGCATCATCATCCGAATGATGTTCCTGATGAGGAAACCATTTTGAAAAGAGAACAAGAAGATTATCCATTCCCTTGAGCAGTGCCGCAACACCGAAAGCTATTATAATTGTTAACAGATAAGTTGTTAAAGAAATATCTAAACCTTTCATATTTACCTCACTTGCTCAACAAACTGCAGAATATACCTGCAATAATGGCAGTTGTTATTACACCGCTGACGTTCGCTCCGAGCGCTTCCGGCATAACGATAAGGCCTGGTTTTGCCTTCGAAACGATCTTCTGAGCAACCTTAGCAGTTGTCGGAACACAGCTTACGCCGGCAATACCGATCGCAGGATTGAATTTTCCGCCGGTAATAAAGTATGCGGCATAACCGCCGATAACTCCGCCAACTCCGGAAATAAGAAGAGACATCATTCCGAGAAGCAAAAGAGGAAGAACCTTATCATCCATAATTGTATTTGCTTCACAGAGAATTCCAAGAGTCATTCCGAGGAACATCGTCGAAATAAATAGAATCGGTCCGCTTAGGAGATCATAGAACACCTTCACTCCCGACTCTCTGATTACTACGCCGAAGAAAAGCGAAAATATGAGAGGCGCCGCAACCGGCAGAAGAAAAGAAAGAACAACGCAAACAACCACGGCAAAAAGAAGTTTTTCGCCCGAAGATATTTCTCTTTCTTTTTTTATAGGTGCAGTTTCTGTTTTTAAAAGTTTCTTCGGAACAAGAAGTCTGACAAGATATGGATATCCGCCGTAGGCAAGTCCGAGATAAAGATATGCGACAACCGCAATCGGCACAAAAAGATGAGGAGCAAGACGAAGTGATGTAAAAAGAACCATTGGTCCGTCAGCACCGCCGACAACAGAAATCGCTGCAGCTTCCTGAGGAGTAAATCCGAATGCCTGGGCAATCGGGAAAGTTACTATTGTTCCAAGTTCAGCAAAAAGAGCTATCATCATGCTCAAAAAAGGTCTTCTGAGAATAAATCCGACATCAAGAAGAGTGCCGATACCCATGAATACCAGACAAGCAATGAGACCGTTGGCAAAAGTAAACGTATAAATCGGCTGAAGCCAGTCGATGCCGAGAATATACATTATATCCGAACTGGCAGCCGCGTTCGCCGCAAGAGCTGTAGCATCACCCGCAGCCTGAACAGTACTCGAAAGAGCGCTTCCGGCCTGAGGCTCAAGAAACAGAGTTCCCATTCCGCCGTGAAGTCCTAGCGGATCGAACATCATAACCGCCGCATTAACAGTGGCCATTCCAAGACCCATTGGAATCATCAAAAGCGGCTCAAGAATACCTTTTTTACCGAGGTATATCAGAAGCATGCCGAGAAGTATCAATCCGATTCTGGCAATTGCCATCTGCGGATCGTGAGAAAAAGACAATCCCATTGTTTTTACACCCTGGAAAATGTCGAGAATCATACTAGAATCCATAAGATTGCTCCGAAATTTGATTTTACTGAATTATGAACTGTTTTGAGAGATTTTAAGTCAAACAGTTTTACGGGATTTTTTTAATTTCTTGTAAATTAACGAGGTCATTTTAAATGCAGTACATGGAAATTTCACATCTTTACCAGACACTTATTTCGCAAATAGAAGCCCTGTGCGGATATATCAAAAAGATTCACGGAGATTCTATTGTATGCCGTGCGGGATGCGATGAATGCTGTGTCAATTTCACAATCGGAGCAGGAGAATTTTCCGCTCTTAAAGATAAAATATTAACTCTTCCCGAATGCAGCGGAAACAAAGACAGAGGAAGTTGTTTTTTTCTGAACGGCGGTCTTTGCTCAATTTATGAAAACCGCCCGGTAATATGCCGCACACACGGGTTGCCTGTTAGATTCGCGGATGATAATGGAAACATGGAATATTCTTCATGCGTTAAAAATTCCGGGATTATTATGAATGAATCCAATACAATAGATATAGATTCCATTAATGAAAAACTTGCTATTCTGAACATGCTTGCACTTAAAGAAAATCCTTCACTTAAAGAAAGATATTATCTTTATGAAATTTTCGAACAAACAAACTGAAACATAAAACGGGAAGAAATTCATCAAGAAACCTTCCCGTCCATAATCATTTCTCAACAACTATGACCTTGTAATACAGAAGTTCCGGCAATGTAAATGAAACAACTCCGCCTGAATTAGTAAACGGAATTGAAACATCCGCGTTTCCGTCAGGGCTTAGTGAACTTATTTTTGACGGGACAAAACCCGGATCAAATGAAACGGTTATGTTATTCTGTTCAGCAATCGTCGAAGAATAGTTATGATTAACAAGATGAACATAGTATTTATTCTTCTCAGAACTTTCAGTCACATTATACATTATTCCCTTTTTATCAAGTTTTACACTCAAAGGAGTATTCCCGCTTTTCTCATACACCGCACCATTCGTTCTATAAAATGATGAATAATCTTTAAGAAAATCAAGAATCCCGGAATCCGTTGATGTTGGATCCCCCGGCATAACCGTCCGCAGGTGAAAGGCAAAATATAATCCGCATGAATAAGCTTCGGCGGCGTATATCCGCCAATAGTCTTTTTTCTGCTCCATGGAAAGCTTGTAGTAATTGCTCATCATCTCACACGGCCAATCGATAAAAAGAACAAGCGGAACATTTCCCGAAGTCCTTCTGCTTTTTTCATACATGCTGAGATAAACGCTTTTCAAAGATTTCGAACCATTCAGCTTCCCGGACACAACCGGAACATAATCAGCCTCTTTTCCTTTGTCATCCGTATTATAATTATAAAGACCCAGGCTGTTAAAATCTGTGAACGGGAAAATGCCGTTTGAAGTAATTAAAATTTCCTTTGAATAATTATTTCTGGCATAATTTCTGAGAGCAATTACGATTTCCTTCCAGTAAAGAGTCATATATGATGATGAAAAGGAATCATCTTCTGAATCAATGCGGTTAGCTGTCGGGAAACCCCACTCTTTCGCAAGAGGATTAGCGGCATCACGGGGATAATCTGCAAATCCTTTTTGAGAAAGATATTTTCTGTAATTGAAATTATATTCCAGGTCATCATAGGCGATATCTCTTCTGATGATGTTTTCATCAGTCATACCGAACTTTGATTTCCAGTCAGAGGCAGTATAAGATGGATATTTATTCATAAGGTAACGGTTAAAATCAGCAATGGAATAATCATCATAACCTTCATTTCCATTGTAGTTATGCGATGGTCCGCCGTTATATCCGCCGGAATTGGCTTCATCGAGAAAGAGTCCATCCACACCGACATCAATCTGTACTTTCATTACTTTTATAAGATATTTCCGGTATAACGGATTGGCCATCGACGCACGGTAAGCATTCGGGACTATTTCGCTGTGAAGAACAGTTTTTCCGTATGAATCGCGAGTAATCCAGTCTAAAAAAGTCTTTCTATCCGGAGCTTCAGTATCAAAAACAACTGAAGCTGTTCCTCCGGCGACGAATAATATTTTCCGTGAACGGCATTTGGAAATATATGCTTTGTTAAAATGAGATTCTTTTATGCCGGCTGTTTCCCATTTCTGCCATGCCCTCATATTTATATCGGGCGAAAGACTGTAAACCTGCGAGTCCTCACTGCCGTTTGCAGTTTGCGAAAAACCGTAGATGGTTTTATATGATAAATCAAGTTTGGGTGACGGATCTCCGCTTACTTCATACGGTCCGTTTCGTGATATATCAGTATCCGGTTCTCTCTTATCGTCAGACGCATTGCAGCAGACAAAAAGCAGTGATACAATAAAAACAATTTTTGACTTATTCATTGTTTTCTCCTTTGCTTAATTCTCAGCTTTCGGATATTTATTTCTCCGCATTTTTCAAAAAAAACTTTGCATTTATATTTTTTCAAAAAATGCTTTCAAATCCCGGCAAATAGAACATCATTGACGTCAATGAAATCCGGAATTATTAAACTTTCAGCGATTGTATCTTTACCGCTAATTTCAGCCGGCATTTTATCAGTTTATTCTCTCAAATTTTCTCCGCTTACAATTTTCCCGAATGATAATTTCAGGCATGCGGCATTTTCAGATTATGCGGAAAAAGGCAATTCTTCAATTGATTACTTTTCTTCGGTCACCGGTTCAATCTCCATGAAATATACTCTGCGTGAGGGATACCAAACTCCTTACGCAGGACTTCAGATATCATCGGGCGGATATCTAAATCTTTCAGATTATAATTCAGTGAAAATAAAAATCAGTTCTGCTAAATCCGAAAAAATACGTTTCATTCTTATATGCTTCATCGACAATTTCAGCAACAGCTCGATACCTCTTTCAAGCATGTACCTTATTAAAGAAATTCCGGTTACATCAAATCTGAAATCATTTGACATATCTCTTTCAGAATTCCGTGTTGAAAAATGGTGGTATGAAGTTAACGGATTAGAACCTTTTGACAAAAAAATTAAGCCGGATCTAAGGAAAGTTTTCTCAGTAAATATCGAAAATGCGGAATGCTTCGGGTTCAACAAACAGGATGAAATAAAAATAAGCGGAATTACATTTTATAAATCCGGTAAAGAAATGTGGGTTATATTTTCATTATCAACAATGATTTATTTTATCATTGCCGTAGTTCTCCGTAAATTAGTATTTGTTAAAAATATTAAACCTGTTTTTGCTGATTATAAAAAAATTGAATTTAAGAAAAACATTTCAACTGATCACGGAAATATTTTCCGTATCATCGCAGAAAATTACACAGACCCGGAACTCTCTGTCGAAAGAACAGCGGAATTATCAAACACAGACGTAACAAAGATATCAAAAATCATAAAGAATATTTCAGGATTATCATTTCCGCAATATCTTAACGCAATAAGAATGACTGAAGCAAAGCGCCTGTTATCGGAAACAGACGCTAAGGTAATTGAGATTTCCTTCGCCGTCGGATTCGGAAATCTCTCGCACTTCAACAGATGTTTTAAATCTTCAGAAAAGATATCCCCTAAAGATTACAGAAAAAAGCACCGCAAAACTAAAACTCATGAGTCATGCTGATAATGATCCTGTAAAATTCCCATTTGCGCGGTTTATCAGGATCAATTACACGTGACCGGTAGTAATCATAATCTTCCGTTTCTCCGGTATAGTTACGTACAGTCCTGAATTGGGTTATAAGATTAAATTTAGTTTTTTCGCCGGAGCGGAAACCCATAATACATGACGCCGTATAATTCCAGATATTTTCACCAGAAGGATCACCCTTTAGCGTATCATAATAACTCCGTTCAGCCTCAAACATCAATCCGAAAAACTCCATCATCAACGGCATCTTGTATCCCAGCACATTCTGAATGTAATAGTGAGTCCCGTTTCTGTTTTCACCGTCATCGGCTTCCCACAGCCATGATTCATTTTTTGACGCACCGGTAAAAGCTTTATAGTAGTATTCATGATATGTTCTGAAAACAACATGAGTCCAATCACCCGGAATAACAGCTCCGAGATCGAATTGAAATGCTGTGCCCGCCTTTTCTTTATGAACAATTCCTTTCAGGGTTTTATTATTGAAATAGTTATCATAAGAGCCGGAGGGCTCATTAATTGCGAGCCCCCTTGCGAAACGGATATTCCACCCTGTTCCTGTTTCAACTCCGGCAGATAATTCCAAAAAAGCAATCGGTCTAAAAACAGTTTCAAAACCCATACCAATTGAAATCGGCGACAGAAATGCGCTGAATCCGAAACTGAGTTCATTATTTTCAAAAAGAACATTCGGGGAATTCAGAAACGGAAGTGCAATGATATGTGAGTAATCAGCTTTAAGTTCCGTTTCGGTAGATGCCGTCAAAGAAAACTCGTTTGAATGCGAAAACTCCCCGCTAAGATCTTCCGTCAATACCGGAATTACAAACAGAAAAAATAGTATCACAACAATGTTTCTCATAGACAATATGTAACACCATTTATTGCTCAAACTAATCATATAAATTCCTTTATAATTCTGATTTTACGGAGTAACCATATATCAAAATAACATGTTACTGAAGTAACAAAAGCCGCAACAACAAATTTCAACATTGGATTTATTTCCGTCTTCATAAGCGCCATTTGTATTCCAACCAAAGGTATCACATGAAGGATGTAGACTCCATAAGAGTTTGAACTTAAATATTTCCATATTTTCGAATCAGAATTCAGTTTCTTCCTGAACACATAAATCAAAGAAATTCCGAAAAACACTGCTAGAATATTTTCCCATACCGGACGCCAGACGGCACTGAAATCAGCTCCGCCCGCATAACGAAGAACCTCATTAGCGAAAATATCTGTAGTAAAATATAAGATATAACTTATAATAAAGACAACAATTCCTAAGCCCGAACATGCAGTCAGTACTTTATCGCTTATTCTATCAAATACTTCTCTTTTTGAAAATACAATACCTGCAATAAAAAATGACAGATATTGAACGATATGGGCAGGTTCAACTCTAATGGCGTGAAGAAAAACAATCCATATATTAATCTGAAAATATATCCTTACGATATATGTAATTGCAGAAATCAATCCGATAAAAAGCATCACACCAACAAAAAACTTCCATGCCGGAATCTGTTTCTTAGGATTTACCCAGCGTATTTTCGAATCATTTTTACGCAAAACAATCATTTCATAAAACAGATATGCAATACTGTAAACAAAAAGATGCAAGACAAACCACAGATGCCCGGTGAACGACTGGATTCCGTCAGTTGTCATCAGATACGAAGCATAAGTACTGATGTTATCAAAACTGCCGAATGCGTAATTTATTGGAATAAAGACAAATAGCGCAAAAACGCAAAATGGAATAAGAAGACGTTTTATTTTCGACAAAAAAAAGGACTTTGGACCGTATTTTTTATATGCTCCCGGAATCACATAACCTGAAATAAAAAAAAGCAGTCCCATAAAAAATGCAGCATTAGTTGTTGAGAATATTTCTATTCCGCTAATAATTGAAGAAATATCCCTCACCGGCCAAGCTTCGCTTCCCGTAGTATAAGCCTCAGCTGAATGATGAAATATTACGAGAAGTACCAGTACTGCCCGCAGATTATCTAGATAGTATTCTCTTTTAAAAAGTTTCATTT
>JAEWVM010000083.1 GCA_023396615.1 Spirochaetota bacterium
TCATACATCTGCTACAAGAACAAGATTACGCTTCCTCACATAGCGGCAGGTGTTAATCTTTCATTTTTTCCAATGGGAACAATTTTCAGGCATTCAGGCGCTTTTTTTATCAGACGCACATTCAAAGGCAAAAAACTCTATACTTCAGTGTTTAAGCAGTATCTCAAGACTCTTGTTGCAGATTCTTATCTTCTTGAATTTTTTGTTGAAGGCGGAAGAACGCGAACCGGCAGACTGGTTTTTCCTAAAATGGGAATCATCAATTATCTGGTTGAGGCGATTGACGAAAACTATAACAAGGATCTGATATTTCTTCCGATATCAATCAATTACGACAGGGTACCCGAAGAATCTTCGTATATTAAGGAACTGCGCGGCAAGACGAAGAAGAGAGAATCCGTCGGAAGTGTAATCAAAGGCGGATCAATTCTCTCAAAAGATCACGGCAAAGTATATGTCAGTGTTGCTGAAGCTTTTTCTCTTAAAGAGGTAGAGTCAGCAGGTTTTAAAGATGATTTGCGTGTTGAAGAAATCGGTTATAGAATTATCAGCGGAATTTATTCCGTGACATCGGTGACTCCGGTTGCGCTCGTTACCGCGCCGATGCTTATGATGGCCATACGCGGATTTACCCGAAAGGATCTTCTCCGTAATGTGTTTTTGTTTCACGAATATCTGGCTTTTACCGGGGCTTTTTTTTCGGATACGACCCGCGACAAAAAAAATATAAATGAAATATTTGAATATGCTGTTAATTTGTTTGTTAAAGAAAAATTCATAGATAAGCTTCGCTATGATGAACGCGAATCTTCCGAGGATTTTTTTGTAATTAAAACCGAAGCCCGTACTGCTTTATCTTTTTATAAAAACAGCATTGCTCATTTTTCACTGGATATTTCAATGATATGCGCCTCGCTTCTTGTGCTGAAGAACAAACTTCAGATTATTACGATAGAGGATATTGAAGTTAAAATTGATTTTTTAAAGAATCTGATATCAAAGGAATACCTTATCAGATACGGCTTTGATGAGATTTCGGAAAAGATAAACGGCATCATCGAAGGTTTTCTCATTCCTAAAAATTTCATTAAGGCGAAAGACGGTGGTTTTGTAATATCAGAGGAAAGTATTCAGGATATCGTGTTTTTTGCGCGCGGAATTCAGGATGTTCTTGAATCATACTATGCATCGTGCGGTGCGGTTGCCGATATTCCTTCCGACGCAATAAGTTCAAAGGATCTCATGGCGGCTGTCAGAAAATACGGAATTGCCCTTTATCATACGGAAAAAACGCGCGCACCGGAATCGCTTTCACAGCCGAATTACAATAATTCACTGAAAAAGCTTTCAGAATACGGTTTTATTAAGGAGTTCTCTGATGAAAAAAAGGGAGCTTATTATAAAATTCTGAAAAAAGCTTCTGTCAAAAATCTCAAGGATAAGATTGAACTGTTTGTCAACGCGCTTAAGTAAAAGATTCTGCAGTGCCGGAATAGATTATGAATGAATCGGGATATGTTAATCATTTTCTCGGACTTTTTTTCTTTTCCGGTTCGCTCGCATGTTTTTTTTACGGATTGAAACTGATATTTTCGAATCCGCGGAATAACGGGATATTTTTTTGCGGAAGTATTTTCATCGTTTCTGCATTTCTTTTTTTTGAACATTACCTTTCAAGTTATATGAATATTCCTGCGAATTTTTCTGAGTGGAATTTTATAACTGTCTTTAGTTTGTTATCAAAGAATTTAAAATTTGTAATCGGGCCGTTAAATTTTCTTTTTTATAAAAATATCACTTCAAAAAAATCAAATCTGCTTTCAAGTTTTATTCATTTCATCCCTTTTATCATAATATTCATTTTGATATCACTTTCGATGAAATATGATTCAATTATTTCAAATACCTTAATTGATTTTAACACACTTGTTAAGTTATCTGAAATTATTTCATTTATTCATATGGCGGTATATTTTGTTTATATCAGTATTGAAGTTTTCAGATGCCGTAAATATTACACCAGCAGTCTGAATAGGATTCTTTTTAATTTTTCTAAAATTTTGATTATGATATTTGCTGTAATATGTTTTCTTCCTGTTTTTTGGTTTTACGGGGCAAAGTTTGTTGAGGATGCTGTTCTTTTTTTAATTGTTTCTGTTTTGCTAATTATGATTTATGTTCCCGCGTTTGATGTTTATGTTTTTGTCGCAGCCGGAAAGGAAATTGCCAAGGCTCAGTATTCCAAATCGCATCTTTCTACAGTAAATCTCGAAGATCTGGGAAGAAAACTCGAATCAATTATGCAGGATGAAAAAATATTCTGCGACGAAGATCTTACTCTTAAACGTCTTGCGGATAATCTCGATGTCACTTCACATCAGCTTTCTGAATTCTTAAATGTTAAGATAGGCAAAAGTTTCAAAGCATTTGTAAATGGATACAGGGTTAATGAAGTTCTTTCTCTGTTAGAATCAGGTAAAAGCATGAATATTCTGAATATCGCATTCTCATCAGGCTTTAATTCCAAAACGGCATTTTATAAGGCATTCATAGAAGAGACCGGTGTAACTCCGACTGAGTACCGCAAAAAAATAAATAAAACTGAGTATAAATAAACTCATTAAAAAAAAGTCCGTGTTTATAAACGCGGTCGATTTTAGAAAGTTTGCATGATATTTATCCTGAGACACAGAAGGTAAAATGAAACTTTTTAAAAGAGAATACTATCTAGATAATCTGCGGGCAGTACTGGTACTTCTCGTAATATTTCATCATTCAGCTGAGGCTTATACTACGGGAAGCGAAGCTTGGCCGGTGAGGGATAT
>JAEWVM010000091.1 GCA_023396615.1 Spirochaetota bacterium
AAAGTTTCTGAAGGGATTTGTTTCCGAAGATAAGACTTTCCTTTGAGTCCGATGCCATAATTAAAATGGAATCCTGCGAAACAAAGACGCTGTGATTGGAAAAGAGTTTTCCGATAATTCCGTAGATCGCACATCTTTCGCGTGCGTATTCCTTTGTAGAAGGAACGAGGACGGCGTAAATTCCGTTTGCATTTATTTTCGTTTTTATAAGCGAAATTACTGGAAGAGAAAACCTGTAACGGCTTTCGGTTATATCGAAAAGGTTGGGAATATCCAGAATAAGATCAAACCGGTCTTTTTCAGTTGCAAGCTTGAAAAGCAGATCGCCGGTTTTAACCGCCGGTCCGTTCAATCCTGAAACCGGAGGACGGTTGAAATCTACAAATCGTCCGGGAACATAACTGAAAATTCTTCCTTCACGGAAATAGCTGAATGATTTTATTCCGAAAAACTGAGAGTTTCCTGAAAGAATGAGGGTTTTTTCGCCGCTTGAAATTATGTGTGCCGCTAGGACTGCACGCTCCATTGATGTACGTGCGTATCCGCTGGTTTTAATTACAATTTTTCCGTTTGAACTTACAACCGATTCGCCCGGTGCTTCGGGTCTGAATAAATCGGCGTTTGAATGTTTTAGAATTAATTCTGAACCGAAAGGCATCGCAAATTTTTTATGAAGAAAAATGAAAGACGGAATAAGAATAATGAGAATCACGAAAAAAAGAACTTTCTTGTATTCCGGCATTTTCTTCTGGGCGATATAAATTCCCGGAAGAACTATATTAAAAGCTGCTACGATGTAAAAAAGCAGAAAGTATGAAAAAGTTGTAAACGGTATGAACATGATAGCTGAAAAAATACATGCAGGAAGAGCGAAGAATGAAGTTCCTATGATGTGATGAGCTCTGGATTGGTCGGAACTTTTAAGTATAGATTTAAGAGAATGGCAAAGCGTGAATCCGAAAAGAAGTCCAAGCGGCACAAAAAAGAATAATGACTTAAAAACCGGGATTTCGCTTCCGAAGCGGCTTATCATTATAAAAAATATAAAAAAGAAAACAGGGTAGAGTATTTCAGAATAAATATACCACGACCGTAACCTTGCGAATGAAGAAAGTGCGTATCCGGTTAATATTGATATTACGGAAGTGCAGAGAAAAATGAATGCCGAAGTTGTACTTTCTCCGTAATAACGCATAAATGCAAGTGCGCCGAGAAAAAGATAAATTGCTATTGATGAGAAATTCAGAAAATTAAAAAATATTTCATCTTTGTCTGGTTCAGATTGCGGATTTTCTCCTGCAAAAACATCTTTTGCGAAGATATCTTCAGGCTGATATTTCAGGGAAATGAATGCTGCCGGAATAATGGATAATCCGAGAAATGAGACCGCCGCAAGTTTTGAAGCGGATAATGGAATAAAATGATAAATCAGAATGCCTGAAGCAAGTCCGAAAATGAAAAAGCCCATGTAGGTTAGAGCGCCTTTTTTTTCATCGAAAAATTTTCCGCATGAAGCTTTGAGGAAATAATTGTTTTTGATACCGAGAAAAAACGGAACAGCAAGCGCTGCTGCCGCGTATAGAACCGGGCTGAAAATGAATCTGCCGAGCACCGCTTCCGTGTTTGTTTCACCGGACTGACAGTAGAAGAAAAAAGCAAAGGCCGATGCCGCAAGAAACAATGCTTCGTTAACTAGAAAAAGAATGCGGGTTGATTGAATTTTTCTGAAAATGATGCGTCCGCAGAATTTTCCGATAAGATGGGCTATCAGTCCGCCCGCGATTACTATTTCAAAGACGTTTGCATAAGGGAATATCTGGCTGTAGACGGAAGAGAGTTTCATCATCAAGAATGAAGCTGCGGTCATAGAAAAAAATATGTTAAAATATATAAGTTTTCTTTGATAATTTTGAATATAATTGTACTGTTTGATCTCGCTCATGAACGGGAAACCTCTGGTTCGGATTTTCTGATTCTGTTTTTCAATATAATAACCGACATTTTTAGTCAGTTACAATATAAAACAAGACATTTTCTTTAAGTTTCTAGAAAAACTGTCTGCTTCGGCTTTTAATCCTTTTTTATCCGTTAAATCAACGGAAAATTTTGTTTTGATTCATTTTATGTTATAATGATTAATAAATTAACGATATATCCCCTCAGGCATTCTTCAGTTTAAATTAAAATTGATGTTATTTACTTAAAACTGAATAAAGAGTTTGAGCCATTTTCCTGCCGCTAAGAGGTTTTTTTAAAAATGAATTGATCTTCAATGCCTTCATTTTCATCTCGACATCGGTATCTATATATCCCGAACACAAGATAAAAGGAATTTCGGGGCGTATATTTCTGATTATTTCAGCAAGATCAAATCCGGTATGCCGGGGCATTGTGTAGTCCGAGATTACTGCATCAAAAAAGAAAGGTTTTTCTCTGAAGAGGGATAATGCTTTTTCGGGATCGCTGAATCCGAAGGCGCTGTAACCGAAATTTTTCAGTAGAGAAGAACCTGTTTTTACAAGATTTTCTTCATCATCTATGAGCAGTATATTTCCGGTTCCGTTTAAAAGTCCTGAATCATCGGCATCGTTCTCCTTTTCAGTGTTTTCTTCAACTGCAGGAATATAAATCGAAAAAACAGTTCCTTTTCCTTCTTTGCTTTTTACGCAGATTACACCTTTTAGCGATCGGATTATTCCATGTACAACGGAAAGACCGAGTCCTGTTCCTTCTCCCTGCGGTTTTGTAGTGAAAAAAGGTTCGAATATACGGTCAATAATCTCATCCGGAATTCCATTTCCTGTGTCCGCAATTTTAATTTCAATATGTTTTCCTTCCTGAAGCGGTTCACATCCGAATTGTGTAGCGGAAGTGATTTCAATATCGTTGATTGAAATTTCCAGTGAGCCCCCTTTTTCTTTCAATGCATATCCGGCGTTTGTACACAGGTTCATTATTATCTGGTGAAGCTGTGTTTTGTCTGCAAGTATCGATGATTCGCTATTAAGTTTTTTGTGTATTTCAATAGTTGAAGGCAGCGACGCCCGGATAAGTTTTAATGCGTCCTCGATTACGTCTTTAGGTCTAATCGGCTGTTTTTCATGTTCCATCTGCCTGCTGAAGACGAGTATATGATTTATAAGATCTTTTGCGCGTTCTGCTGCGGATATTGTCTCTTGAAGGTAGCTTTTAATTTCCTCCTTATCGTCAAGAGATGACAAGGAAAGTTCAATATAGCCGAAGATTGCCCCCAGTATATTGTTGAAGTCATGGGCAATTCCTCCGGCAAGAGTTCCGATAGCTTCCATCTTTTGGCTCTGCCGCAGTTGATTTTCCATTGTAACTTCCTTTGTCCTGTCGCCTGCAATCGCGAGATACGCATTTATTTTTTGAGAATCATCACGAACCGGTGTTACCTTCAGATTGATTGTATAAGAACTGCTGTCTTTTTTTGTCCCGTGAATTACCGAATTCCATGTTCCGCCCGATTTGAGTTTTTCCCAGATTTCGTCTGTTTCAATATCGCTGTTTTTGAGATCAAAGACCGAATCTTTTAAATCGTTTGCGGATTCACCGCTTATTTCCGATGCCGCCGGATTGGCAAAACTGATTTTGCGGTCAGGATTGATTATGAAAATAGCGTCCGCCGCCTGATTGATCGCCTGATTGAGTGTTGCCAGAATATTCTGTACCGGACTGCTGATTTTTCCGGACAGAAATAAAAGCAATAATCCTGAAATGAAAAGGCTTATTCCTGTCACGATTAAAATCAGATTGCGGTTTGAAAAGGCTAGAGTCATCACTTCCTGTTTTGTCTGCGTGACGCCGATGCTCCATCCTGCGATATGAACAGGTGTAAAGCCTACCAGTTTCCGGGCACCGTTGAAGAAGTATTCTCCTGTTCCTGTTTCCTTATTTATCATTCTCTGTGATATTTCGCGGACATCTTTGTTTTCTTTTAACGTGTCGATCTTCAGAATAAATTTCTTTTCGGGGTGAGCGATTATTATTCCGTTCCGGTCTATCATGAAGCCGAAGCCTGTTTTTCCGAGTTCAAGCGATGAGATATATCGCAGAAGATAGTCAGCCTTGACTACGCCGACTATACCTCCGAGAAATTCACCTCGTTCCGATAGAATCGGTGCGCAGATTCCAAAGACGGGGTATCCTGAAACTAAAGAGTAGTTTACTGATCCTATCGCAACTTTGCCTTTTTTTGCCTCCTGAAAATATTCTCTTGATGAAAGAGATAATCCGATTCGATCAGGATCTACTCCGTCAGCTCTGATTATTCCCTCGGAATCGACCATGGTGATTCCTTCATAGTCAATGCCGATTATTTTATCGAGGTCGGAAAGCATCTTGGATATATCATTATATTTTTTCTTTGTTACCAGTTCGCGTATGACTGGATCTTCCGCTGTTTTTTTTAAAACGTTAAGATCTTTGTTTATTGCGGTTTCTACCATGCTTGAAAGACTTTTCGCGATTTGGATATTCTGGATTCTGGATATCTCCTCCATTGCGTTTGAAGAGTTTCTGAAGATAATAGCGGCCGCTGTCACAAGAGGAACAATCGATATCAGGACTCCAACAAGAATTATTTTCAGCCGCAGCGATATCTGTCTGCTCTTCATGCACTTTGCTCCTGCAGGGTATAGAAAACCGTCATTTATTCTATACAGATTTTCAGTTTAAGTCAAGATTTGATTTTTATATAAAAGGCATGAAAAATTATTAATTTTGATTCTTGACGCCGGTTTGAAGCGGAATATTTTCAGGTTCGGAGTTTATTATGAGTTTTGTTCATCTTCATGTTCACACTGATTATTCCGCCCTCGACGGGGCGATTAAGGTTGATGAGCTGATTTCTTCAGCCGTGAAATATAATATGAAGGCGGTTGCGGTAACTGACCATGGAAACATGGCATGTGCCATAGACTTTTATAAAAAAGCCGTCAAAGCCGGAATAAAACCCATCATAGGGCAGGAATTTTATATTGCTCCGAAGTCGCGTTTTGAGAAAACAAAATCTGAAGATGAAGATACTGCGTATCACTTGATACTTCTTGCAGAAAACTATGAAGGCTACAGAAATTTGATGGAGCTTTCTTCAATCGGATATACCGAAGGATATTATTATAAACCCAGAATAGACAGGGAATGTCTTGAAAAATTTTCAAAAAATCTCATCTGTGCAAGTGCCTGCATAGGCGGCGAGATTCCGCAGTTCATTCTTTCTAATAAAAAGGAAGAAGCGAAAAAAACCGCGCTCTATTATAAGGAGCTTTTCGGTCCGGGGCGTTTTTATCTTGAGCTTCAGGATCATGGTCTAAAAGAACAGAAAATTGTTAACCGCGAACTTGCACTTCTTTCCAAAGAGCTTGAGATACCGCTTATAGCGACAAACGACTGCCACTATCTCAACAAAGAAGATTCCTTTGCACATGAAGTTCTTCTATGCGTTCAGACGGGAAAAACCATCTCCGACGAAAGACGTATGCGTTTTGACACCGAGGAGTTTTACTTTAAGACAAGTGAGGAGATGTCTTCGCTTTTTTCGGAATATCCCGATTCGATTTATAATACTGTAAAAATCGCGGAAATGATAAACATCGAGCTTCCTCTCGATAAACCGGTTCTTCCTGTTTTTGAGGTTCCGGCAGGGCATACTCTTAACAGTTACATGAAAGAAATCGTCGAGAAGGGTGCGCATAAAAAATTCGGTGAAACTATTCCTGATAATGTGCGCGAGAGAATAGACTATGAGCTCGGCGTAATCTTCAAGATGGATTTTGCAGGTTACTTTCTGATCGTTTGGGATTTCATCAATCACTCGCGCGAAGTCGGAATACCGGTCGGTCCGGGTAGAGGTTCTGCCGCAGGTTCAATCGTCAGTTACTGCATGGGAATAACTCAGCTTAATCCGCTTGATTATAATCTTCTCTTTGAGCGGTTTCTTAACCCTGACAGAAAGGAAATGCCCGATATGGATATTGACTTCTGCGCAGACAGACGCGAAGAAGTCATACAGTATGTAAAAAATAAATACGGCGAAGATCATGTTTCGCAGATTATAACTTATAACACAATGGCTCCGAAGGCTGCAGTGAAAGACGTTGCACGCGTTCTTGATGTTCCGTTCAACGCGGCAAATGCAATCACTAAAATGATCACCGAGAAAAACCTAAAGAAGTCAATCGATGCATCGAAAGATCTGCAGAAATTCATTAAAGAGAATGACGAAAACAAAAAGATAATAGATATTTCACTTCGTCTCGAAGGTTTACTTCGCTCATTCGGAAAACACGCGGCCGGAATTGTAATTTCGAAAGAACCGCTGACTCATTATGTTCCGCTTTATAAGGATCCGAAGGAAGGAAGTATAATCAGTCAGTATGATAAGATTTTCGCGGAATCAGCAGGTCTTGTTAAAATGGACTTTCTGGGCCTCAAGAACCTTACGGTTATTGAAAGCGCCGTAAATCTCATACGTAAGCACAAGGATAAGAATTTTGATATAGAGAAAGTCGCGATTGACGACAAGGAGACTTTTGATCTTTTAAGAAAAGCTGAAACGGACGGCGTCTTTCAGCTCGAATCTCCGGGCATGCAGAATCTTTTGCGCCGTCTCGGACCGACTGAATTTGAAGACATCATCGCATGCGGCGCGCTTTATAGACCCGGTCCTCTTGAGTCGGGAATGGCTGATCAGTATGTTCAGCGAAAGCATAATGCCTCGCTTGTAAAATACGAACATCCTGTTCTTGAACCTGTTCTTAAGGATACTCTCGGAGTTATCATCTATCAGGAACAGGTAATGAAGATATCCCAGGTCATGGGCGGTTTCACCATGGGCGAAGCGGACAAGCTCCGTAAAGCCATGGGAAAGAAGAAGATGGAAATCGTAAACGAGATGCGTGACAAGTTTCTCAAAGGCGCGAAGGATAAAAAGATTCCGTCAAATGTGGCCGAAGAAATATACGACGCGATGAGTAAATTTGCCGAGTACGGTTTCAATAAGTCACATGCTGCTGCATACGGGCTTGTAACTTATCAGACAGCATATCTAAAAGCGCATTACAGAACGGAATATATGTGCGCGCTTTTATCCGTTTATATCGGCGATCAGGACGACGTAAAAAAATACCTAACAGACTGCCGTGCAGGGGGAATAGAAATACTTCCGCCTGATGTAAACAAAAGCTATTACGGTTTTTCAATCGAAGGCGATAAGAAAATCAGATTCGGACTTAATGCCGTAAAAGGCATGGGCGAAAAGGCCATTCAGGAAATAATCGCGGCCCGTGAATCGAACGGCGAGTTTAAGACTCTCAGGGATTTCCTTGAAAATGTTGCGCTTTCAGCCTTAAACAAAGGAACACTCGAGGCTCTCGTTAAAAGCGGCGCGTTCAGTTCAATCGAGCCGAACAGAGCAAAACTTTATACGTCCATCGACAGAATGACGGATGCCGCGAAAAGATTTCAGAATGAAAAGAAATCAGGTCAAGCTAATCTTTTCGGTTCAGCTTCGGTGGATATTGAGCTTCCTAAGATGACAGATTTTCCGGATTCGCTCAAACTGACGTACGAGAAGGAAACGCTTGGTCTTTATATTTCGGGTCATCCGCTTGAAAAATACGAGCGCGAGATCCGTGCTTTTTCGAGCTGTTCGACTGCGAAGCTTGAAGAAAGAACTGAGAACGTGTCGTTAGTGGGCTTAATTGAAAATCCCCAGAAGAGAATTTCGAAAAAGGGAAAAACTTACGTAACGGCGCTTCTTGAAGACCTTGACGGAGCCGTTGAAATATTCATCTTTGAAAAGGTTTTGAAGAAATATGAAGAAATTATTTTTTCGAATGAAGTCGTTATGGTTTCGGGTAAAATTGACGCCGAAGACGAAGTGAAACGCAAGATAATAGTTGATGATATAATTCCGATCAAGCAGGCGAGAGCGAAAGCGATATCAGCGGTTCATGTGAGCATCGATCCGATTTTTGTAGATGATGAGACTCTTGAAAAAATAAGAAGCGCGATTGAAAACAACAGGGGCAATTGTCCAGTTTATTTCCATGTCGCGAACCAGTATATTCCTGAGAAAATAGTCAGAGCAAACGGATTCTATAATATAAACCCGACGGATTCTCTGCTCAACACTCTTTCTGAATGTCTTGGTGATGATTGTGTGCGATTCAGTTTCAAAGGCTGCGCTTAATTTATTCTTTTGATATGAGTCTTTAAAAGCGAATATCCGGGCGATGATGAAAGGATTTTTTCATTGGGACCGGTGGCGCACAGATAAGCACCGGCAAATCTGTTAAAGAGCTTATTCATAAGATTTGCCGTGCTGATTGCGATTGAATTATCTATTCTGCAGTTGTCGCGCAGATAAATTCTGAGTTCATCTTTATATGTGATGATTCTGTTTTCGAGAAGCGTTCCGACTGTCATGATTATCTTGTCGTTTATATCAAGCAGATTTGAACTTCCCCATTCGCCGATTATTGTTATTTGAGAATCATTTAGTCCGTCATAGATTCCGCTGTCATTTATCATTTCACCGTTAAGAATAATCTTTCCGTCTTTTTTCTTGAAGACGACATCAGCTTTCAGTTTGTTATCTTTTTTGATAACAGGGGAGGCTTCAATTTCTTTTTTGACTTCGAAGCTGATACGTTTTTCAATACTCTTGAAATAGATCTTCATCTTGGTATTGATGTGTTCCGTATTTCCGTCTGTTTCGATGAAGTTTAAAGTAAAAAGCGAATCGAAACGTTTTTTGTCGCTTCTAAATGCTTCTATGACGCTTTTCATCGGTTCATCGTGAAACTTCATGCCTGAAAAAAACAGGCTGTGGTCCGCTTTCAGTTTTCTTATCAGGTCGTGGTCGTAATGCCTGTAAGGAATCATAAAGCTGATGTTAAGATTTTCGAAATCACGAGATAGAGATAAAAGCATGAAAGCCGAAATAACCGATCTGAAAAGCTCGGATCTGTCCTCATGTTCGCTGTTATGAATTGTATTGTGATAGCTCATCACGATGACAAACGGCGGCGCGTCCGTTTTGGACAGTGAAACTATTTCTTCCTGAATGAAGGCAAGGGTTCCGTTCTGGCGCAGTTTGAGCCTCACGCTTTCAAGATTTGAAAGTTCCGCTGTCTCTGACGGAACAATATTCTGTTCCGAAAGTATGGTTTCAACACGGTTTTGAAGAAACTTGTCTTCAAGAAGAATTATTGCTTTATTACTGTATCTCATTTGACAAATCCATGCACTATATTTAAGCACATAATCAGGAAGAATCAAGAAAATTAAGGTGAGCCATGAATGCATGTCCTGTTTGCGGCGGAAAAAAATTCAGGTTTCTTTTTGATAAGGAAGGCAGCGGAAGAAAGATTTTTTCTCTTTATAAATGTGCCGGCTGCAGTCTGGAACTTCTGCGACCTTTCCCTTCTGATGCGGAAATTGACGGCTGTTATCAGGGAGATTATTTCGCAAAACGCACTGACCGCGGTTATGATGATTATTTTTCCGAGAAAGTGCGTACGGAAATTGAAAGAGTTTTCAGACTTAATCTTCGCGACCTGGATTTTGATGAATATGAAAAAACACTCGAAAAACCCTTTTCTCTGGATATCGGCTGTGCGGCCGGATACTTTGTCAGTTATATGCATGAGAGAGGCTGGAATTCGTGCGGTATAGAAGTCTCCGAGCCGTGTGTTGAATTTGCTAAAAAAAACAACCTCAATGTAATCAGGGGAGATTATCTTCAGACGGAATTCCCCTATAAATTCGATCTCATAACAATGTGGGCGACTATCGAACATCTCAAGAATCCTGATAAGTTTATTGAAAAAATTTTCCGCGATCTCAAACCGGGCGGAATACTCATAATTTCAACATGCAGAAGGGGCATATCCTTTTCATCACTTTTTGGAAAGAAATGGCGTTTCTATAATTTTCCTGAGCATTTGTGTTTCTTTAATTCAAGGAACCTCAAGCGTCTTGTGTCCGAACGCGGTTTTTCTGTGAACAAAACAGTGACTTACGGAAGCGGAATCGGCAGGGGCGGTGACATAAAAAAGAAGATTGCCGATTTTTTAGCGAAAAGATTTTTTTTAGGTGACATGATTCTTCTCTCCGCGCAAAAGAATCTGGTTCCGGAGGAATTGGAATGTTTACAGAAGGAAGGATTGAAAGAGTTCGTAATATTGTCGCCGAAGCGAAATTAGCAGGGAAGAAAACTGCACTTGTTCCCACGATGGGAGCGCTTCACGAAGGTCATTTGTCTCTTGTCCGCACTGCGAAAGAAAAAGCAGATTTCGTTGTCATGAGCATTTTCGTCAACAGAATTCAGTTTAATGACAGCAATGATTTTGTTAATTACCCCAAGACGCTTGATGATGATTTGAATCTAGCCCGCGAAAACGGCGTCGATCTTGTTTTTATTCCCGACGAGGATGAGATATATCAAGACCACAAAACATATGTAGATGTTGAAGGTCTTACGGAGGAGCTTTGCGGCGCGCACAGACCGGGGCATTTCAGGGGTGTGTTTACTGTAGTTTCAAAGCTTTTTAATATTGTTCAGCCGGATATTGCCGTTTTCGGACAAAAGGATATTCAGCAGGCGGTATCAATTGAAAAGATGGTGAGTGATTTAAACTTTCCGATAGAAATAATAGTTGCACCGATAATCCGCGAAACTGATGGACTTGCAAAAAGCTCGAGAAACGTCAGACTTGATAAAGCTCAAAGGCAAAACGCTGTAGCTATTTATACCGCTCTAGCTTCTGTTAAGAAAATGATTGAAGACGGTGTTTGTGATTATCAAAAGATGTATCAGACCGCGGAAAAAATAATACTGGATGCGGGCGCCGAGAAAATAGACTACATAACGCTTGCTGATTATCATTCCCTCAGACGCGTAGACCGCGTGAAGCACAAGGCAGTTTTTGCTGTTGCCGCATATTTCGGCGGAGTCCGCCTCATCGACAACATGATAATAGATTTTGACGGAGAAAAAAAATGCGCTCTTTGATTATAATTTGTACCGCTTTGGTGATGTGTTCCTGCAATTCCGCGGATGACATTTATAAAAAAGCCGCTAAGGCTTATGCTAAAAATGACGCTGCGGCTTTTGAGAAATGTTTGAGCAGTTCAAGCCTAAGTAAAACAGCTTCTGACATAGAATTGATTAAACAGCTTTCTCCTGAAGCGAAAAAGGAACTTCAGGCCGGGTCAAAGCATAAGATGAAAGATGATTCTGTTAAAGAATATCTTTTATTTCAGATGAATGTGACAGCCGGAGACAACAGCTTTGAAGACCGTTTCGGCGGAAAGATAAAAACTGTTTCAGTTAATGGAAATGAAGCGGAAGTTCTCAATGAAAACGGCGTAATTGTAAAGCTGATAAAGGAAAACGGCGAATGGAAAATTGATTTATAAGCGTGAGGAAAATATTATGAAAATATTATTTATCGGCGGAACCGGTACGATCAGCCGGGCGGTTTCGGAGAAAGTCATCGAAGAAGGTCATGAGCTCTATCTTTTAAACAGGGGAAACCGCGATCTTCCAGAAGGTGCCCTAAGCATAAAAGCGGATATCAATAATATTGATGAAGTTTCCGAAAAAATCAAGGACATGAGATTTGACTGTGTTGCGGATTTCATAGCTTTTACGCCGGAAAATGTTGAACGCGATTATAATCTTTTCAAAGATAAAACCAATCAGTATATTTTTATAAGTTCCGCATCTGCGTATCAGAAACCGGTCGGAAATTATCTCATTAATGAAGGAACACCTCTTTGCAATCCGTACTGGGAATATTCACGCAATAAAATCGCATGTGAGGATCTTCTTCTTAAACTTCACAGAGAGAAGAATTTTCCGGTTACGATTGTCCGCCCGAGTTATACTTACGATGAGAGAAGCGTTCCTTTAGCCGTCCACGGCAAAAACGGAAGTTATCAGATTATTAAACGTATGCTTGCCGGAAAGAAAGTCATTGTTCAGGGCGACGGAACATCGCTTTGGGTGATGACTTATAATAAGGATTTCGCGAAAGGTTTTACCGGACTCATCGGAAACATCCGTTCAATTGGAGAGTCCTTTCATATTACTTCTGATGAAGTACTTACATGGAATCAGATTTATGCCGCTCTTGCAAATGCTCTCGGTGTTGAATACAAGCCCTATTATGTCAGTTCGGATTTTCTCGCTAAATGCGGCAGTTATGATTTTACGGGAAGCCTGACCGGTGATAAATCCGCCTCAGTAGTTTTTGATAATTCAAAAATCAAGAAACTGGTTCCATCGTTTTGTTCTACAGTGCGGTTTGATCAGGGAATGAGACTTACGGTAGATTATATAATGAAGCATGAAGAGTGCCGAAAAGAAGATGCGGAATTTGATAAATGGTGTGATAATGTCATTGCCGTTTTGGATGAATCTGCCGAAAAATTAAAAAAGATGTGAGGAGGAATTATGTTTATTGCAGCTGTAATATTACTTACAATATCTGTGATATTTTTCGGAGTCTGGGTTCACGCAATGTTTGCGATGGTAAAACAAAAGAAGCCTAAATTCCAAAAAGTCGACAGAGAAACAAAAACTTCTAAAAGCTCGGTAGGCCTGACAGGTTTTTCTAAAGAAGTTTCATTTGTAAAAGAGAAGGGCTATGAAGCAGAAATGAAAGCCGGAATGACATATAGCGAAATCGCCGAAGGTATTAAACGGAAAGATCCTAATGTCTTTATTTTTTTGCGGATAATGATCGGTTTCGGCGTCGGCATTCTTGCGGGTCTTGCATCAATAGGTTTGTTCGTCGCCAGTTACGGAAATACGGACGGATATTTTATCCTCGGTGTGTCAGGTTTCTTTACATTTACATTTCTGTTTATAATAATAAATCAAAGGATTAAGAATAGAAAACCAGTATAAGAAATAAGCCATTCGGCTTGTCTGGACACCGGACTTGTTGTCAAAGGCTTCGCCTTTGAAATTATCGCATGGTGTCATGCGATGCACAAAAGGTGTTTCACACCTTTTAAATCCGGTTTGTCCGAGAGTCGGACGACATCATAAGGCTTCGCCTTTGAGATTCCTTGTTCGCATGGATCATGCAATGATATTCAAAGGGCGTTCCACGCCCTTTACCCGGTTTTCGCATGGATCATGCGAGAATATCCAAAGGGACGAGGGGCTCAGTCGCCGCCCCTCATCCCTTTGAGATCCCACTCCTGGCTCTTGTCGCGCGAATTCCTCGCACCGGCTATGCCGGATGCTGCGGACGCGCGAGTTGTGTCGCGCTGGGCGCGACAGTTTTGACGGATTTTTCTTTAATTCATCTTTTGCTGAAGTACTTCTCGCATATAAACCTTGACATGTTAAATCTAAATTGTAACAAATGCTAAAAATATAATACTAATTATTGTTCAGATTATAATTGTTTTTAAAATATCAAAATAATTAAGGGGTGAATATGAAGAAGTTTAAACTATCGTTAATGCTGATTTTTATGTCCTTGCTTTTGTTTTCTGCCTGCGGCGGCGGCAGCGGCGGAAGTGATGATCCTGATAATCCGGGAGATAATCCGCTTTTAGAAATCAATGGAGATAATTATACCTATAAACTACCGGGCGGCACGGAATTTAATCTTGTTTTGACTCCCGACATTGCAGTCAGCAAGACATTCCCGACAGGTACGAGTGACTCCGTTTCAGCAAATGTACCGACGCGCTTCATCATTGGAGAGACCGAGGTGACATATCAGCTATGGAAAGAGGTGTATGATTGGGCAACAAGTGCAGATCGCGGCGCAAAAAAATATACATTTGCTAATGCTGGCATAAAAGGTAATGACGGAGCGGCAGCTAAAACGGCACAGCATCCAGTAACTACTGTGAGCTGGCGGGATTCAATTGTATGGTGTAATGCCCTTACCGAGTACTACAATGCTAATAACGGATCGGAAACCGATCTTGAATGTGTTTATACTTACAGTGGATTGATAATACGAGATTCGAGGGATTCTAACGAAACTGCCTGTGACGGCGCAGTACAAAAGTTATCTGCTAAAGGCTTTCGTCTGCCCGGCAGTATCGAATGGGAATATACCTCGCGCTATATCGGTACGTCTGTGCCTTCACATGCGAATTATGTGTTGAAAGACGGTGTGTATTACACGAAAGGTAACAGCGCTAGCGGAGCTACCGCAATTTGGAGTAATTCGTCAGCGTCTTCCGCAGTCGCTGTTTATAATGTCTCAAGTACTGCTGTAGTAAAAAGCAAAAATGAGAGCAGCGCAAACGCTCTTGGTCTTTATGACATGAGCGGGAATGTTTTTGAATGGTGTTACGAATGGCATCCGTCGTTTGTCGGTTCGTCCCGTGGTATTCACAGCGGCGCCTATAGCTATTCTGGGGATTACCTTCAGGTGGCCTTCGTGGGATTTGGCTACCCATTTAACGAGTACGACTATGTCGGATTTCGCTTCTGTAGGAGCTTGTAAAAAACGGCGTTAGCCGTTTTTTATAATTAATAATTAATAAAGAACAATTAAAAAAGATTAATAAATAATTATTGAAAAATCTGCTTCTCAAAGCAGATTTTTTTTTGTAATAAAAATATTGTTATACAAGTAATAAAATAGGAGAAAAGGATTTATTCTATAATTCATATTTGTTCACAGTATAATTATTCTTTATACATTTTCCTATTTTTTATGAGGGGTATAATTTCAACTTTGTATTTTCAATAATATCTTCAATATTCTTTCTTTCGGAACATCTTTGTTTTTTACCATAGTATCATAATCTTCATCATAATACTCGAGGTCATATCCAGTATTCTCGACACTTATCTTTTTTTCGCCGATGTATTCAAAGATTTTCTTAAACCAATCCGGATTCAAGTCCCGTGCATTTACTTCAAAGGCACAATAAGTTCCCTGTTTTCTGATAAAATGAGTATAGCTTTCATTTCCGTCAAAACTTTTTACGGGAGCCAATGGTGTATAGCTGAAACTGCTGTCTGTAAAATCTGTATCAATCGCCATGAAATGTTCGTGATGATCTATATTTTTGATATCAGCTTCGCATACGTTTTTATGAAGTTTTCCGAAATCGGTTTTCTCTGCATCTTTGAAAAGAATTACCGTTTTTATTCCGGCGTATTTCTGTTCTTTCAGTTCAAGGACTTCATGTTTTATCATTTATTGTAACCTCATTATATTGTTTGGAATAGTAAACAAATGATTACTGCAATGGTCAAGGTTTTTTTTAAGGTGTTTCACACCTTTTAAATCCAATTCCGCATGGTCTCATGCAGAAGATCAAAGATGCCCGCGAGGCGGGCATACTCAAAAGGTGCTCCGCACCTTTTTAATCCGTTTGTCCATTTCTTTTGCGTTGCCCAAAAGAAATGGACAAAAGAAAAGGGCACCGCTGCGCGGGGCTTGTCGGGCGAATTCCTCACACCGGCTTCTCGCCGGATGCTGCGGTCGCCCGGTGCGCCATGATAAGGTGCGTTAATTATATAGGTGAAAATCCTATTCAGTAGGTACGAAGCGGGTACGAACTGAAACCGAGTCCTTGGGCGTTGTACGGCGACGTGCAAAGTTAAGCGTAGGACAGGAGGATGCAGGCTGTAACGAAAGTGAACTGATTGAGCTCCGAAAAGGCACGCGGCTGCTGACACTGTCGGGCGTAAGTGGAAAGCACAAGTCTGTAGAATCGAAAGCGTGAGAAACTACGGGAGCCGCCGGAGTCTAAGAGGATAGCATGTATTCAAATGAATTAACGGCGCAACATGGGAGGTCTCATTTTCTCCGCGAAAAGCGGTAGGTAAAACCGAGAGGAATCACAGGTATGCCGAAGGGAAATGAGAAGTCGGAGCCGGTCATAGTACCGAAGAAACGGAGTAATGTCCGCGGAGGGAAGGACTGGCAGATAATGAATTTCTGGAGGAGGGAAAGACAATCATGCACAGACATGAAGAAAGTGTCTTAACGAAACTTCAAAGGATAGGAGAAATGTCACGAGCTGATGAAAGCATAAGATTCAGGACGCTGGCGCATCTTCTAACGGTTGAACATCTTGAGAACAGCTTTAGGAAACTGAATCAAAGAGGCGCACCCGGAGTAGACGGGGTCACAATGAAGCAGTTTAAAGAAAATCTTTACGGGAATATTTTTCAACTCAATCAGGAATTGAGAGAAGGAAGATATAGAGCGGTGAGCGTAAAGAGGGTTTATATTCCGAAAGCGAACGGGAAGAAGAGACCGCTTGGAATTCCAACAGTAAAAGACAGAATAGTGCAAAGGGCAGTATGTGAGATACTCACCGAAATCTACGAACCTTATTTCGTGGATAATTCATACGGATTCAGACCAGGGCGGTCATGTCATGACGCGCTAAGAAAGCTGAAAACTGAAATGAATAAGAAGAGTACAAACTATGTGGTGGAAGCGGACATAATGAGCTACTTCGACAAAGTAAACCATGAATGGCTTAAGAAATTTCTGGAGCACAGGATATCTGATAAAGGGATATTGAGGCTTATAGGGAAATGGCTGAAATGCGGATTCATGGAAAACGGAGTTGTGGTAAGGAGTGAAGAAGGAACGCCGCAAGGCGGACCGATAAGTCCGATGCTTGCGAACATATATCTGCACTATGTACTTGATTTGTGGTTTGAAAGGAAATTCAAGAAAAGATGCGCAGGCAAAGCGGAGCTTATCCGGTATGCTGATGACTTTGTGGTATGCTTTGAAAAGAAAGCTGAAGCCGAAAGATTCATGAAAGAACTAGAAGAACGCTTTGCGGCGTTTAACTTGAAACTCGCCGTAGACAAAACGAAGCTGATAGAACTTGAACGATGGAACGGTGGCAATAGCGGCACACGAGGAAAAGGAAACGGAAAAGATAAAACGTTAGTGTTTCTGGGCTTCACTCATTATATGAAGAAGTGGAAACACATAACTTTTCTGGTCAGAAAGATAAGCGTCAAGAGCCGTAACAAATTTTTAAAAGGAGTGAAAGACTGGCTGAGAGAAAACCGAGAGCGTAAGATGTGGCATCAGATGATGATGTTGAGTAAGAAGCTGAAAGGATTCTATAACTACTTTGGAATAATAGATTCCGAGAAAACAATGTGGAAAATTCGATATCATGTCAAATGGATATGGTATAAGAGTTTGAAACGAAGAAGCCAGAGAAGTAACCTGATATGGAGAGAATTTGTTGTAAAGCCGTGGGTAGCTGCATTACCTGATTATGTGAATGTAAAATGACATTTAACCGGAAGCATTATCGGGAGCCGTATGCCTTAATAGGGCACGTACGGTTCTGAGAGGGGGGCAGTCAGTAATGACTGTCTCTACCTCAACAGTTGAGTCCGCTTTCAGCGGACGATTAAAGGTTTTTTTCTTTCATTCATTTTTTACTGAGTCACGTGGTTTTTTTGAAGTTGACATGGGTAATTATCTTATGCATAAAGATTTTTATATATTTCGG
>JAEWVM010000137.1 GCA_023396615.1 Spirochaetota bacterium
GAATTTCTGTTAATATTTGTTCTCTCGGCACCGCGTTCTGATATGATGTTCTGAATATAACAAGAGCGGACCCTTTTTCTATCGGAAGTGTGTTTTCGTGCTGTTGAAAACTCATCGCGCAAAAAATCGAGAATATTAATATCGGAATAAATTTCTTTATCATGACTTCATGAAAATACCGATTATTTAGACAGTCAAGTTTAATTGGAATTGCAGTAAAAAAATATTGCCAAAATCCCGTTTTTGAGGGATTTATTGTACTAAGGATTATAAATGCGCTTTTTCCGTTATATTACAATATTTCTTCTTTGCTTCGCCGTTTTTCTTCCGCAGCTTGATGCGCAAAAGGCGGCATCAAGCACAAAGGCAGGCGTTCAGCGTTTTGCACAAAAAGGCTTGAAAGATAACAGATATTATATTTATTACATAAATTCCACCATAACCAACTTCGGTTCGGAGGAAGACAGAGCAAAGTTTGAAGGAATAATCAGAAGAGATATTCTTTGTCAGGTGATGTATCTCAAGTTTGATTTTCGTGCGGCGTTCCGCCAGATAAGAAAAAATCAGAAAGAACTTATCGAGCTTTATACGAAGAAGCTCGATGATGAAGAAATTTCGGTCAAGGCTCTGCTTGATGAGTTTGCCCCTTTGGCTGTAAATTCAGGAGACGCAAAATCCAAGCATTATCTTAAACTCGGTTACAGGGAGCTTACGAGCGCGAAAATTGAAGCGACAATGGCGGATAACTATAAACCTCTGCTTTATTCGCTTCGGCTGCACAAATATTCCCGTGCGATGAAAAGACTCAAAGAAGCGAAACGTTATGCGTTTCTAGCTCGGATTCAGCCTCATCTTACACGCGAAGAAAAGATAAAAGAAAAGATTCTTTCGTTCGAGGAAATTCTTGCTAAAATTGATGCTTTTTCGGAAGGGGTTGAAAGCGAAAAGTTCAAGCTGATTCATTATGATTCTTACTATAAAACTCCGGTACAGTCATCGATAGTTGATTCTGTCTGGGGCGATAAGGAATTCAGCAAAAGGATGCATGCCGATTATGCTGAAGAAGCAAAATGAGATAAAAAAAAATATTTATCTATTGCTCACCGTTCTGGTATTTCATCTGTCGTGTTCGCATAATGCCGCTGATGAAGCAAAAATGCAGGAATATCTCCGAAGCATTTCAATAGCGGAAAAACAATACCAAAGTGCTTATTGGATTGACCGCAGAAACGCGGTTAATCTTGCTTCAAAATATCCATATTCAAGAACAGAGAAATTTTTACAGAAAGCAAGTTCTGATCCGTATAACAAAGTCAGAATTGAAGCTGTCCGTTCGCTTGCTCAGTTTAATACACCTTCGACCATATCCGTTCTTTCTGAAATCGCACAGATGAAGAATGATTACGTTATACGCCTCGAAGCTCTGAATGTTCTTTCTCAGTTTAAAAGCCCGGCATGCGCTGATATTTTTATTTTTTCTTATGACGACGCGAACTGGATGATACGTGAAGCTGCAGTAAAGGGATTGTTTTCGATAGACCATGCCAAAATCGGGAGAATACAGAATGAGTATTTTCCGCTTGTTGTTTCAGATGATTCATTAAGTGTAAGGATTGCGGCATTAAATTCGCTTTCTTATAGGGATGTTCAGGCTTATCCGCTTATCCGTGCGGAATTGTTGAAAAAAGAAAATCTTCAAAAGTATACATATCTTTGTGCGCTTCTGTCTGCACTTGAAGGTTTTATGATTGATCCGGAATTGTCAGTCAGAATAAAGGAACTTCTTGTAAGTCTTAATGCGGAAGTGAGAGTCAGGTCGCTGAAAGTTTTAAAAAAGAGCGCGGAAATTTCTGATAATATGGAATAAAAAACCCGCCTTGCGGCGGGCTGATTTTCAGTTTTCTTTTTCCTTTGAAACATACAATTCAAGGGCATTGTCTTTTTTGTCTTTTTCGTATTCCTGAGGAATAGGCTGTTTGATAGCATCGTAATAAAGAAGAATTTTTTCTTTTGATCTGCGGTAAAGCTCAATTGATTTTACCGGTTTTTTTCTTATATAGAAATCATTTGCTTTTGCAAGAGACTCTGAAGCTTCATTGAGAAGTTTTTCAAGCGCGGGGTCGGCCTTTTTTCCGTCCAGTGAAAGCTTTATTGTATATTTTGTGTGAATTTCAATTATTTCAGTGTGCATTTTTGAAGTAGAGTCTTTGTATTTCGACGCGATAGACATTCCTGTTTCAATAATGTCTTTTTCGTTAAGCTTGAAAGCCGCGGCAGAATCGTCATATTCTTTCGCAAAATACTTAGAAGTCGCTGAAGCGTAACCCGATACAAGACGGTTGAATTCTGCTTCACCTCCGCCGAAATTCATGATGGCAAAATAAAGATTTTTTATAGCTCTGAAATTATCTATGCTCAGTTTTTTTACCACGGAGTGGGGATTGGATCCGCCCGAAGGTTTAAACTGTGCAAGCAGTGTGCCTGATATCAAAAAAACTGCTGCTAAAAGCAGAACTGGCATTCTTCTGTTCATAAAACTCTCCTAAATATACCGTTTTGCCGGTTAGCTATGTTCTCGTCATATTTTGTTAAAAGTCAAGGAATTAATTGTAGTTTGCGCAGGAGGCGCAAACATTGCCCGCGAGGAAGACGAAGTCTTCAGCGGGAGAGCGCAAGCAATACCTCGGAGATTTAGGTGTTAAATTGATTTAAAGTTGCATCCGGAGCGAACAGGAAGTTTGCGGAGATAACGAATCATTTTATTGATATCATTAGTAAATTCGCAAGGAGGCGCAAACTGACGAGACGCTTGTATTGCGACTTTTATTATCAGGATGATGGATACGAGACTCTGCGCCACGATGGCGCGATAAAGAGTCGAGCAGTCGCTTGTTGAAGCGTCTCGTTTGTCGGGATCGTTCCGACTATCCGCGAGGAAGACGAAGTCTTCAGCGGGAGAGCGCAAAATATACCTCATAGTATGAGGTATGAAGATAATTTTAGTTATTACCGAAGCAGACACGAAGTCTGCTGAGAAAGAGCAATAATAAATTGAAATCAATGATAAATTCATGCTGGGTGAGGGCACAGAAAAAGCACATCGATCATTACTATTATTTTGATAATGCTAACCATTCGTATAAACCTTGACATGTATAATTTAAATGGTAACAAGTGTTGAAAATATAACACTAAAGAATGATTGCTGAGATTTTATTTATTTTTTGCAATAATCAATATAATAAAGGGGATTCTATGAAGAAGTTTAAACTATCGGCACTGCTGATTTACGCAGTGATGCTTGGATTTTCTGCCTGCGGCGGAGGAGGCGGTGGCGGAAGTGACGATCCGGGAAACCCTGACAATCCGGGCGGCGACAAAACTATAT
>JAEWVM010000142.1 GCA_023396615.1 Spirochaetota bacterium
CGATGTATCTTCTGGCTTTTTCGGGAAGGTCGTTATAATTTCTGCATTGAGAAATATCTTCTTTCCATCCTTCAACTTCGGTGTATATCGGTTTAATTTTATTCAGTAAGAAAGACGGAAACATGTCAATTCTGCGGCCGGAATATTCATAGCCGGTAGCAACCTTAATTGTATCAAAACCGCTTAGAACATCAAGTTTTACGAGAACTAATTCAGTAAGTCCGCAAACTCTCTTCGCCTGTTTCATGAGTTCGACATCAAACCATCCGCATCTGCGAGGACGGCCTGTTGTTGCTCCGTATTCGCCGCCTTTTTCACGGAGAATGTTTCCTATATCTCCGGTTTCTTCTGTAGGGAAAGGTCCTTCTCCTACACGGGTAATGTAGGCTTTGCAGATTCCGACAACGCGTTCAATCTGAAAGGAGTTTATTCCTGAACCGAGAAGAGCTCCTCCGATTGTCGGATTTGATGAAGTAACAAAAGGGTATGTCCCATGGTCAATATCAAGTCCGAAGCCCTGAGCACCTTCAAGAATGATCTTTTTACCTTTAGCGGATTCTTCATTAAGGTAATATGCTGTGTTAATTACCATTCGCTGAACTCTCTGTTTGAAGCGGAGAAGAATATCCATCATTTCATCAACGGAAAATCCTTCTTTTCCGTACATTTTTTCAAGTTCGCGGTTTTTTACTTCAAGAACCGATTTAATTTTCTCTTCGAGTTCTTTTTCGTCGAAAATATCACCGACTCTGATTCCAGTACGGAAACATTTATCAGCATATGCAGGACCTATTCCTCTTCCGGTTGTTCCGATTTTATTGCTGCGTAATTCTTCGAGTCCGGCATCAAGAGCCTTGTGATAAGGAAGAATCAAGTGAGCCGCGTCTGATATAAATATGCGGTATTCTGCATCAATTCCGTGAGCTTCAAGATTATCAAGTTCTCTTACAAATTCTTCAGGATCAAGAACAACTCCGTTACCAATGACGCAGATTTTTTCCTTATGAAGAATTCCGGAAGGGATAAGATGAAAAACGTATTTTTTACCGTCAACAACTACCGTATGCCCGGCATTGGCTCCTCCCTGATAACGGACTATGATATCCGCATCGCAGGAAAAATAATCAATCATTTTGGCTTTTCCTTCGTCACCCCATTGGGAGCCAATTACAACGGAAACACTCATAAATCCTCCAGGTATCCGATATAGTTTTCGGATATCAGCGCTTATAAATCAGAATATCCGGCAAAAAACCGAAAAGCAGCGCAAACATTTAAACTCAGACTATACCCTTTTAGTATCAAGCAAAATTCTCAATAAATGAAATAATATTATAGTTTTTTGGAAAAATTTCAAGAATTAGAAATTTATATAAAGATGGTTATCTTTATATAAGACAGTTCGATTTTAAACCTTCCATGTCAGAACAACATATAGATTGGCATGATATTATTGTCCGTTCTTAGAAGTCAGGACGACTTAAAGAAAATTACATGTATAGTCAGAAAGAAAAGATTTATCTGCTAAAGACCGAGTTTTCGCAATAAATAATAGAATTAAATATAAAAGGAAAAGTAATGAAAAAGATATCCGCTTTGATTTGTTTGTTTCTAATTAGCTTTTCGGTTTTCGCTCAGCAAAAAATATTTCTGAAAGGAATAATTACAGATTCAATTGGCCGGAAACCGGTTGATATGGCAACTGTAATGATTCTGGAAACTAAGACCAAGACATATACTGACGAATTCGGAAAATATAATGTTACTTTCCCGTCTGCCGGAACATATACCATTATTGTTAAAGCAGAAGGAAGCCGGATTCATCAGGAAAAGATTGTCATTAGTGCCCCGGAAGAAAGGAATATTGTACTAAAACCTCTTAAAGTTCAGGGCGGTGCAATAACAATCAAGGGAGACAGAGATATTCAAAAAATTTCCAGACATTCCCTGTCTAACAAAGAAATAAAGGCGATTCCTGCTGCATTCGGCGATTCTTTGAGTGCATTGACTGCTCTTCCCAACGTAATGAGAACAGATGGAATGTTCGGTCCGCTGATTATACGCGGAGCAAGTCCGGACTATAACGGATATCTTGTTGATAATATTCCTATTTATAATCCGTATCACTTTGGAGGATTACATTCGATAATTAATACCAATATCATTGATGAAATTGATTTATATTCGTCGTCTTTTCCTGCTCATTTCGGGAATGCACAATCAGCTGTAATAAACGTAAACACTGTGGATGAAGTAAAGAAATTCGGAGGATATGCAGACATTTCAATGCTTTATTCTTCTGTCGTTCTGAAGGCTCCTCTGAAAGAAAAATATTACGAAGAGGGAATTGAGAAAACAAAGAATAACGGTTATTTCGTTTTTGCTGGAAGAATAGGCTATATTTCGCTTTTTTTGAAGGCGACCAAAAAAATTTATGAAATGATGGGAAAAGATGTACCAACTGAAGCTCCTCAGTACGGAGATTATCAGATAAAGATTAAAAGAAATATCAACGATAGAAACGCTATTAGCTTTCTTGCTTTTGGATCTTTTGATCAAATGAAATTTGTCACGGAGGAAGAATCTCTTGCTGAATCTGATGACCCTTATCTCACTAATATAAAATTTAAAGAATCGACTTTTTCACATGCGCAAGGCATTACTTACACATATACTCCTAATGAAGCTGTTCAGAATAAACTTTTGCTTTATAATTCGATGATGACTTCAAAAATGTTTTTTGCAATGAGAGATTCTGATGTTAAAGTTCTTCGTGACGGTTTTGAACCTCAGACAAAACCCATAATCGCCGGAATAAAAGAATCTGTTAAAGTTGATTTAATAAAAAATTATCTTCAGCTTAAGGTCGGCGCTGAATTTACATACTACTATTTTAGAACAGCCGGAACAAGCTTTGAAGTCAACAAAACATCCGAAGACTTGGGCGATGAAGAATGGCTCACTCTTGTTCATCTCGGAGATAATATCAAAAACAAAACAGTATCCTGTTTTTCAGAAGTAAAAATAAATTTCGGAGGATTGGAATTTGTTCCGGGTATCCGCACGGAGTATTTATTTTTAACAAAAAAAGCGACTGTTGACCCGAGGGGAATGATCGCATATACTTTTCCATCGGAAACAACTGTATCTTTTGCCGGAGGAAAATATTCTTACTTTCCTCAGCTTTCATCATCTTTTTTTCAGTTAATGCCGCATCTTTCAAAAGCAAAATATATTACTCCTCAATACTCCTATCATTCTTCGGTAGGCATTGAACAGAAGATAGCTAAGAATTTTTCTGTTAAGATGGAAGGTTTTTATAATTATTATCTGGATCAGCTGACAGAAGAAAAATGGACAGATGATCAAGGAGTTGAGCATAACTATAAGAACTGCATGAAGATGAGAAGTTTTGGAGCAGAATTTATGCTTAAAAAAGATATTTCTGAGAACGAGAACGGATTTTACGGATTTATTAACTATACTGTTGATAAAAGCCAGTATAAGACTGGAGCAAAAAACAACAATGCTCAAATGGTTGAAGATTATGCTTCGGAAGGAATGTATTATGATCCTTCAGAGTATAAGAAATGGATAGATTCTCCCTATGATATGAGGCATATTCTGAAAATGGTTCTGGCATATAAGTATGAGAGACACACTTTTTCTACAAGAGTTCAATATAATACTTCTAAGCCGTATACGCCTATAAATGGAGGATGGCAAGATACGGATTTTTCTGATCCGAAAGATCCAAATCACGAGAGATGGGTTCCTTTATTCGGAACGGTTAATTCAAAAAGATATAAGCCGAGTTATCAGATAGATTTGCGGTATGAATACCGTCAAAGATATGAATGGGGATATTTTTCATGGTATTTGGAATTGATTAATGTTACTGCTCAATCACCTGAAATGGAAAAATGGGATTATAGATACGGATACAGCAAAAAAAATCCTAAGATAGAAAAAGAAGATGATGTTCCGCTTCCGAATTTCGGAGTTGAGATTTCATTTTAATAGAATTACTTGTTTCAAAAAGAGATAAAGAAATCCCCGCAGTTGCGGGGTATTCTTTAAAAAGAAGATTTCGATCCTACACCGCCGCGGCCGTGTGCCGGGATAAATTTAAAATCAGGAAACAAATTTTTCAAGTAAGAACTGACAGAGGAAGCTTCTTCTATGCTTGCGTCAACTCCGTGACCCTTAAAGTTTGAACCAGCATCGACAATGTAATATTTAGTTTCTCCGTCTTTTCTATAAAGCTTAATGTTTCCGCCGCAGTTTGTCTGACATGACGGAAGTTCTTTTTTCAATTTTTTATCTGTTTCAACGTGAGTCTCTGTTCCGGATGTAAAGAAAAGAGCTTTTTTTGATCTTCCTTCAGGAAGGCATGCCATATATGTTATATACTCATTCTCACAAAGCTCTTCAAGCATACTTCTAAAACGGGTTTTGTTGACATCTTCCCATTTTTCGAGTCCGGTATATTTGCCTATACGAAGTTTCTGCTGAGCAGGAACAAAAATGGTGCTCAGCATATTTTTCTTTTTCAAAAAAAGAATAAACCTCGGTGGAAAAACTGAAGCGGTAAACGAAACTATTTCTTTTTTATTGGCAGGATTTGCCGTGTATAATGCGGAAGTTTCTATCACAGAAAGAGCATCTTTGCATTCATCGAAAGAAAAATCCGTATCAACAGAATAATATGATTCATTTTCAAGAATTTTCATGAATCCCTGTTCTGCGATCATAGTTGCGGCGTTTAAATCAATGATGCTTTCGAGAACAATTTTTTCATTATCAGCAGAAATGACTCTTCCCATGCAAATTGTGTCTTTGTAAACCTTTATGAGAACTTCACCGGCTTTAAAATCTGCAATTTGTTTTTGTGTCAGCAGATTTCTTTTTATCATCTCTTCTAAAAACATTTAGTACCCCCTGTGGTTTTTAGAAAAACCAGAAAAAATCGCCGAAGTGTCAAGTTCTGTCAATACAAAAATATGAAAAAGTGAATACCGTCCAACCGGTAAAAATATCATTGTTCAGAATTTGAAAAGCTGTTGCTTTTAAAGAACAATTAGAGTATAAAGATTTATATTTGCTGATTAATTCGGTGACATGCAGGTTTTGCTTTCAGTCTAATATTCATTCGGGAAATTATCAGGAGTTTTATAATGTGGAATATGGCATTGTCCCTTTCACTGGTAACAATATCAACAGCGATTGCTCTTATGTTCTGGGTTATGACCATTGTCAGGAAAAGCGCAACATTGAAATATTTTGCTATTTCGTTTTCACTTCTTTCAATTTCATTTGCGCTTTTTATTGCTCAGAGATGGTTTCATCCATTCTTCGGTATTATTCTGGCAAATACTCTTATGCTTTTGGGTTATATGTTTCTGGCTTGGGGTACTCGTGTATTTTATCAGATGCGTCCTTTCTTCCCTTTGCGTTTTTATGTTTATATTGGATCAGCCGTAATTCTTTTATTTCTTTTTACACTTTGGATTCCTGAGTACCGATTCAGGGCAATAACTTCCTCAATATGCATAACCCTTCTTTCAACAGAAAGTATAATTGCTTTGGTTAAATCTGGTTTTGTTTCTAAGCAAGTCAGGTTTAAATTGCCGATGATTGTAATTATTTCATTATTCATTCTCTTTCATTTAGTAAGAGCAATTATAATGATTTTTTCCAGCGACATTGGTTCATATTTTATGGGATTTCATCCATATACTACAGCAACTTTATTGGCGGCTCAATTCTTTACTGTTCTTTGGGCAGAATTGATTATTCTGGCGGATATGGAAGACCTGCTCGGAAAAGTGGAAAAAAAAAGAGATCAGCTTGCGAGCATAGCGTATAATGACCAGTTAACAGGTGTCAATAACCGATATGCTTTGGAAAGTTTTCTTGATCAGGAACTTGAAAGACAGGACAGATATCTTGAACCGCTTTCTTTCATTCTGTTTGATATCGATCATTTTAAGCACATTAATGATAAATGGGGTCATTCGGCCGGTGACGAGGTTTTGATTCATGCTGCACAGAATGCTCAGAAAAATCTTCGTTTAACAGACAGAATTTTCCGCTGGGGCGGGGAAGAATTTCTGATTGTCTGTCCTCATACGGTTTCAAGCGGCGCGGCTGATTTCGCGCAGAAGCTTCGTCATTTATTATCTGTTATTGATTTTTCGGAATCAAAAATATTACCGAAAAATTTTTCAGGCATTACTGCCAGCTTCGGTGTAATAGAACGTTTTCCCGGAGAATCCAGAAATGATTGTTTCAGACGTGTAGATAAGGCAATGTATTTTGCGAAAAAAAACGGAAGAAATCGTGTAGAAATAGATAAGAACGGAAAGGAAAACAATGGACTTGTTAATATGGAATGGCAGGAAGAATGGGATTCCGGCATTTATCAGATTGATCAGGAACATCGGGAATTGGTACAAAAAGGAACCCGGCTTATTAATCTTGCTGTAATTCAATCTAATAGAGAATTACTTTGTGAAGCAATGAGTTCTTTGCAGAATCACATCAGTAAACATTTCCGTAATGAAGAAGTAATACTTGAATCTATAAATTATCCGAAGCTTGCCGAGCATAAAAAGATCCATAAAAATCTTGAGGAAGAAGGGGACAAGCTTCGTAAAAAACTTGAAAAAGAACCGTCTAATTCAATAGAAATTTTTCATTTTCTGGTGGATCGAATAATTGTCGGACATTTAATAGATTATGATTCTGATTTTTTTCCATTGGCGCGGAAGTATTTACATGATTGCGATAAAGGAAATTAATTATTGACGGGTAAATTTGTTGTGCTTTTTTTGACAAAAAAGGGGGTTTTTAATGTATAAAGTTTTATTGTCTATTTTAATTTCTATGATGTTTTTAGTATCATGCGAATCAGATGAAGGAGATGAAGGCTTTGACGGCAAATGGACATTAGTAACAATGAGTGGGGCATCAGTTGAAGGAACGCCGACTAGTGGAACTTTGACTATTGAAGGCTCAAAATATGAAATGTACATGCACTTTAACACAGTAAATATTCAAGAATTTAAAGGGACATTTGTAGTTACTTCAGATTCAGTTTTGACTTTGACGCAGGATGATGGTTATGTTTATGAATTTGAATTAAGTTCAGATAAAAAAACGATGACTTGTGATGATGAATTTTGGGGTGTTTTTTCATATCAAAAAGATTAAAAAAATTGTTATTTGGGGAGATCTTTTCCCCAAATAACTTTCTCTTCTGGCGATCAATAATTTTCAAATGAATTTAGTTTCAATTGTAACAATAAATTAAAAGAACCAAAAGGAATGTAAATGATAATTCGCCGTTTGGTTATTATGACTTTTATTTCGCTTTTTGTTCTTTGCGCAGATGAAAGTAAACCTGAGGTTAGTGGAGAAATAGATAAACCAGACTCTGAAATATACAACACTGTTTCAGAACCATGGGAAACTGTCTTTCATAAAACCGGCGGAACCCGATATGAAATCACCTCTAAAAGAGACAAAAAATTTAAAATTATATTAAATCGCTACCAAAACCCGCTTCCAATGATTCAATTTAACTGGAAAGGTTATACCGTATGTTATTATGATTACTTCGGAATATCCAGTAATGGAAAAGAATTAGGAAACATTGTTCAAATACGGAATAAAGAAAAAGTACTGTATGATATACGCGGGAATAGTTATTTTTACGGATTTAAGTATGATGTTTATTCTTATATAAAAGAAGAAGATCCTTATGATTTTTTTTTCCGGGATGTAACAGGTGATGGAGAACCTGAATTATTTATACATGCGGGAACACAGGGGGCATATTCTTATTGGACAATGTATATATTCAAAATGACAAAGAATGGACCTGAAAATATTTTCAAATATTACACTGGAAGAGTTGGAACTCTGCAATCTTCTCAGATGGATAAAAAGTGGGAGTCGCACTGGAATGACCGTGCATGGGATATCATGAATCTCAGATGTTATGTCCGTGACATCGACAACAATGGTATTCCTGAAATGATAATGGCTAATTCGGTGATTGAACATCTTATGGGGCAGACTCACGGGCCGTATGCTCTTACCATTCTTGAGTGGAACGGAAAACAATTTTTTGATAAAACAAGAAAATATCCCGAACTCGCACGCAAGGCAGCATTGGGTTATGCTGACGATAGTAAAGATGATATGTTTCCCGCGGACAATGCATATATGTATATCTCTGATTCTCTTATGCCGTATTACGCAAACATGATTCTTGCAGGTCAAGAAAAGAAAGCACGCAAGTGGATTAGGAAAAACGGAAAAGGAGAAATTCTTGAATGGCTTGATGATAAAAAAGAGATTCAATCTATTCATGATGCTCTTGTTTTAAAAGGAGTCGGAGATCGGATGAAAAAAAGCAAAGAGTATGTGTATTAAAGACCATAAGAGCGTATGAGAAAACATAAAAAGAATCTCATGATATAGCGAAAGATCTGATATGAATTTTATACCGGCAAAAACAATTGTTTCAGGATATTGTGAAAACAACGAATGGTTCGGAAACAACTATAACATGAACATTTACAAGGGATGTTGTCATGGGTGCATCTATTGCGACAGCAGAAGCGAGTGTTATCAGATAGATAATTTTGATGAAGTTCGGGCAAAGGAGAATGCTCTTGATCTTATTGATCGTGATTTGAAATCGAAACGCAGAAAAGGAGTTGTGGGTACGGGAGCGATGAGTGATCCTTATAACCCATTTGAAAAAGAACATGAACTGACAAGAGGAGCGCTTAAGCTGATCAATAAATACGGTTTTGGAATTTCGATAGCCACTAAAAGTGATCTTGTCACAAGAGATATAGATCTGCTGAAACAGATTAGCCGGCATTCACCAGTATTGATTAAAATTACAATTACAACTTGTGATGATGAACTTAGCAGAAAGATTGAAGTTGATGCGCCGGTTTCTTCAAGAAGATTTGAGGCAGTTAAGAAACTATCTGATAACGGTATTTTTGCAGGAGTTCTAATGATGCCCATCTTACCTTTTATTCAAGATACTGAAGAAAACATAAAAGGATTAATACATACTGCTCATCAAAACGGAGCGAAATTCATTTATCCTGCTTTTGGCGTGACTTTGAGGCAAAACCAGAGAGAATGGTATTTCAATAGAATTGAGAAACTGTTTCCCGGCATAAAGCAAAAATATATTAATGCATTCGGCAATTCTTATGAGTGCCGTTCTTTCAATGCAAAACAGCTGCTGTCGATTACACAAATGGAATGCGAAAAACTTGGAATCTTGTATAAAATGGAAGATATAATACAAGGATATAAACAAGGTTATTCTGAAAATCAGCTTTCATTATTTTAGAAAGATAAAACAATATCAAATAAATTAAAATAGTCTCATGTAATTAAATTCGCCATTATTAAAATTGACAACGGGCAAGTTGAATAAAAACTGGTAATTGCTGATAGATTGCTGATGGAAGGATTGTCAATGCATAAGAGAATTATTAAAAGAATTTCCGAAATGTTCGTATTGTTTTTTGGAGTAATTATTTCAGCCTGTTCTACGGGAGATCCTGAACAGACAATTCAAATAATAAACACGGGGACATATAAATGCTCTTTAACAATGCAGTTATATGCACCGGATGATAAAATTTCCAGCAAATATATAGTTAATGAAACGGTAAAACCGCATGAGGAAGTATTTACACAAGTATACGAAGGTGTATATCTGATATCGATATGGGATGAGAACGACAATCTTCTCAAAGAGTTTGATAAAATTTTTATCAAACTACCTTCAGAGAAGAGCAGTTATAATCCCATTATTATCGATACGGCGCTTAATAAAAATTATGCATTGGTTAATTTGAACTACCTTTATTCGGGCGGAGCTTTTGCAGAACATATGTCAAACGCAGTGGGTACAAAATCAGAAAATTTGAAAGTAGTGAACTATTACAAGGGAGATGTTCCTTTTTATGTTCCGGAGAATTATAGAACAAGCAAAACTTTTGTGGACGTTTTCACAGAAAAATTGCCGAAAGAAACAGTTTATGGAAACACTGTTTACGGACTTGTTCCTCTTCCGTCAGGTATAACAAATAAAAATGATATTATGTTATACATTGAAGAATATCTTGAAAATAAAAAGTGAGATCAATCTTTGCGGCAATTATTATCAATTTTATTCTATTGCCGGTATTATGAAATCACTTGTCAGTTGTAGAAGAGTTGAATCTGCCGTTTCTACCAGTCTGCCTCTACATTTTTCATCGTAAACTGCGAACTGTCTTTGGTGTACTGATGAATTTCAAAAGGGTATCCGTCGGGATCTTTAAGCCAGATCTGATAGGTTCCATCACAGCCGAGTTTCTTTTCTGTGTGAGAAATTTTAAATTCGGCAAGTTTTGTGATAACTAGATCAATATCATCAGCTTCCAAGCAGAAATGAGCCAGACCGCAATTTTCTTTTTTAGTCTGTTCCGGATTTTCAAATATTTCAATAAAAGATCCGGAAGAAATTTCAAGATAAGCTCCGAAGTTTTTACCGTTTCGCGTAAAAAGAAAATTCACTTTGAAACCAAGAGATTTATAAAAATCCAATGATGAATCAAGATTTGAAACATTAATACAAATGTGAGCTAATTTTTTAAACATAATACCTCTTTTTACTTTCTGGCGACTTCACGAATTTTCAGTTTTCCGGATTCTAATCCTGAAAAAAAGAACCGCTCAACAATTATAAAAAATACCAAGGCAATTATTGCTGAAATAAAGATAGAAGCCATAACCGATTGAATATTTTTTCCGATAACATATGCTCCGATTGCGCAGGCAGGAACATTAAAAGCATATATTCTTATTGCGGAATATGTTAGACTGCGGTTTGCGAAACCGGAAACCGACAAGACCGTATTTATCATAAAAACAGGTATGGACAAAAGAGAGAACATCGGCATCCACATAATAATGATAGATGTGAGCTTCAGAACCCCTGCGTCGTCCTGAAATAATCTGAAAAGCCACGGACTAAAGATAAAGTATACGATATACATTATTCCGCTGACAGCGAGACCCAGCTTTGTCGCAACCGATGTTGATTTTCTCATTCGTTTGAAATTTAACGCACCAGCGGCCTGTCCTGCAACGGTTGACAAAGCGCTGATTAGCGACCATATCGGAATAAGTGCGAGCTGTTCGAGTCTTGAATATAGAGTAAATGCAGTAATTATCTTCGGGTCAATGCTGACCATGATGCGGTTGTAAAAGATAAAACTTATTGATGCGAGAATGTTCGTCACACTTTGAGGAAGACCGACACGGATAATTTCACCGGTAGTCGCAAGTGAAATATTTTTAACCGACCAGTGAATTTTAACTTTTGATTCAGTACGGCGGAATACTATATAGAGATAAACGAAAGCTGCTGCGTTTCCTAAAGCTGTTGCAAGACCGGCTCCCGCAATTCCCATTCCGGCTGTAAACATCAGCAGAGGATCAAGAATGATGTTTGCTACGGTACCGATCATCATTGATGCCATCATGTGTTTGGTTCTGCCTTCGCCCTGCAGTATTCCGATGAATACAGAACTGAGCAGCATAAAAGGTATTGCGGGCAGAACCCATAGAAGGTAGCTCAACCCGTATTGATGCAGCATCTTTTCACCGCCGAAAAGAGAGAGAATCGGCGATGCAAGAGAATACATGATAAGAAGGCTGATAAAACTTGTGATAAGAGCCAGAAAAAGACCGCTTTCTGCCGTGCAGTCAAGTTCGTGCTCCTTTTCGGCACCTATCGCGCGCGCAACGAGCGAAGAGACACCGCCCGCGATGCCGAAACTGATTGCCATGAATATAAAATATAGCGGCCAAACAAGACCGGTGGCTCCGACAAGCCATGGATCCGAAGGATCAATCCGCGAAATAAAAAAGGTATCAACAATATTGTAAAGAAGAGCAAAGAATTGACCGGCTAGTACAGGAAGAGAAAGGCTGATTAGAGTCGGTGTCAGAGCACCTGAACGGATATTAACTTTTTTCATAAGGTGTTCATAATGACAGTGATATGGACAACTGTACAAGAATTTTTTAGTCAATTTGGAGATTTATTCTAATAAATTATATAAATTCAGAAAAACTGCTGGCACTGATAACACAAGAATTAGGAAAAAAATCAAATTGCGTAATAAAACAATATTACATATATTTAGCATCAATTTATAATATTTTGACGTGTAATCGGATTTAGAAAAGAACTATTTATAAGTTATACTACTTCGTCACATGTTTTTTTCAGTCAGTTTGCCGGTAATATATTTATGAAGAATGCTGGAAACAAGTGTCTGATAAGGCATCCCTTCTTCAAGAGCTTTTGCTTTCAGAGATTGAATGTCTCTTTTTGCAATTCTGATATTCATTCTCTGATCTTTGATTGAAGTGGTTCTCGCTGCCTTTTTGAAGATTTTCTTCAGTTCAGCGGCATTTTTTACAGGAACCCATTCATCGTTTTCTATTGAGTTAATTAATTCTTTTTCATCTTTATCAATAATCGTTTTCATAACAGCCTCATTTATTCAGGTAAAGTTTCGTATATTTTCTGCTCGGGTAAATTGTTTTAAGAAAAATAGATTCCTTATTCATGACACAAGGAACAACATAGACATAATCATCAATTTTAACTAAAACAATAATCTGATCCGGATATTTCTTTGAATTATGATGCTGTAAAAAAGCAATAATATCATCGGATTCAATTGCGACAACGATCTGCTCAAAAGAAATTAATAAGCGGAGCTCATTTCAATACGGTAAGGCAGGAAAACAGAAGGTGTGAAAAGCTGATAAGTTCAATGTAGAAACGAAGATATTTAATAAATCACGAACGCGTTGCAAGGGAGAGCAGAAATTATGTACTAATACTATTTATATCTATTAACAATTGAACTGCTTTCATTTCCTTTAATGATAATTTATGAAATAGATGCAAATCATTATTAAACCTATAATATCAGAGCCTATTAAGATAATAAAAGCAATTTTCATGAATATATGATAAGACCAAAGACTTTGATCGAAAAAATCAAAATATAAAGATATCAATGTTTTATCATTAGAGAAAATTTCTCGTATCAACATTAAAAAAGGAAAAATTATTAATAAAATGCCAAATCCTAAAAGATTTTCGTTAATTTTAAAATCATGTTTTAAAAGAAAAAAAAGAAATATTGCTGGAGAAATTATGGATTTAATTAGTATAAAGAATCCTTCTTCACTAGAAGAGCTCCTTTGCAAATCTTTAGAAGTGTATTTATCGTATTTCATAAGTTGTATTTTTAATTAGAAATTTAATTTCTCTGTTTAATATAAATTTTGGCTTTTCCAGCTAACTACAGATATATGACTTTTCGTCATATATCATTCCTAAATAAGAACCATTTACAACAGGCAATTATCAAAAGAGTAATCTTAATCCGAAATATACTTACACTTTTAAGCTATACCAAATTCGACAACATCTAACTTAATGATTATAAAATCTATATGCATATTCTTTTCCCGAATGTCAAATCCAAAATAAACCTCATGACTCTGCAAAGATATGCGGCTTCAGTGTCAAATATCAGTCTTGAATAATTTCAAATCTGTATGTTTTGCAATATGGATAAAATCTTTATCAAAAGTGACTAATGTAAGTTTATTCCTTATGCAGACGCTTGCTATAAGAAAATCAAATGATCCGGCAGTTATTCCTTTAGATTTTAATAAATTACGAAGTTCAGCGGCATAGATATAATCATTCTTTATTGTTTCAATATAGGGAAAATCAGAAAGAATAAGATTTATTTCGTTAAATAATTTTTTGTCAGTAATTCCGCTTAGTATCTCTTGAATTATTATACCGGTAAGAACTATTTCGTGTTCGTTTAGTATAAGTTTGGAAAGAATGGTTTCTGAAGAGCTTATTGAGGTATTCTTTCGGCGTAATGCCTCAGACCATACTGAAGTATCTACAAGAAATTTCATAGCTAAGATTATTTCCGGGATGATTTATAATCGAAGCTTAAATCGATATCAACCTTGTTAAAATATTTAAGGATATTTTTCTGTTTTTTACGCTGTATAAATTCTTTTAGAGCAAAATTAACTGCTTCGCGCTTGGTTTTAAAATTTCCGATTTTATATGCTTCCTGAAGGAGATCAACGTCAATATTAAGATTTGTAGCCATTATAGTACCCCGAATGAAAGGAAGATACACAATACAGTGTGTAGAGTCAAGAGGAAAGTAATATCATCGTGAAAGGTAATGGAATATAACTACATGTAAACTGATTTAATGGTTCATGCTTCTC
>JAEWVM010000143.1 GCA_023396615.1 Spirochaetota bacterium
GAAAATGTTCTGACTCCGACAAGAATTCCGCTTCTGCCTATTATTCCGGCTGCATAGGCGTCATTTCCCCACTTGGTTATTTCCGCACCGTAAGGAATTCCTTTGGTGGAAATCCCTTTTTCAAAAAGCTCTATCTTCAATTCAATCGATTTGCGTTCAGCGGGTGTAAGAGATTTGTCTGAGAGAATATTTTTTGCAGAATCAGCCGCTTCTTTGTAATTTCCGGAACTCGCAAGAGAAAGAGCCTTCAAATATTCAATTTCAGGTTCTTTATTTATTTTCAAATATTCATCAGCATAACGCGCAGCCTCTTCAAACTTTTCAGAAACAAAAAGCATTTTCACAATACGTTCGAGCGAAGTCTTATCCTTCGCATTCAGAGATAATTTCTTTTTTAGTATTGAAATGTCTTTCTCGTATAATTCTGATGTATGACCGTTAGTTTCATAAACCGCTGCATAATTCTGAACTACAGCAAATACTAAGAGCAAACATATAAAGTAACGTTTCATAACGGTTTCTCCAGCGAACACCAGATGAAAAACGGAATATCGAATCTTTTTTCAGTGCTCGAAGTATTCTCTTTCTGAGCAAAGGCATTGTTGCGGAAAAACAGAACATTCCAGCATTCCAATGAAATGCGCGTATCGTTTTCCGTTCTGTATGTTCCCTTGATATCGAGTCTTTTGTTGAGCGCAAAATTCGCCGAATTCCGTTTTCCGTAATCCGCCGTATAAGTTGAACCGTCGTAAAGAAATCTTGATACCGGCGTGTACGGAAGAGAACTTGTCATATGCCATATCGCCGACGCACTGAAACGGTTCCATGTTCTTGAAAGTACGAGTCTCAACAAATGCGCCTGCTCATAATCCGAACGGAAGGAGCTTTCATCCGAGTTGTTGCGGTTCGTCCGCGAGAATGCATAACTCAGCCATCCGTCAAAGCCCTTAAATGAGCCCCTGCCGGATAGTTCAATGCCGAAATTACTTCCGTCTTCTTCTTTTGAATACGGATGAAGCTGCATGAGCTTCTTTGCCGAATCATCATCGACATCGAATATAGTTCCCGGATTTAAATTTTTAAACCGGCTGTAATAAATTTCCGCATTGATGAATATACTCTGTTGCGGAATGTAATTCATTCCAACTGAAAAGTTTTTCGCTTCAGCAAGTTTGAAATCAGGATCAATATTTCCGAGATAATAATAAACGTCAGGATGAGCGTAAGAAGTTCCATGTTTGAAATACACACTGCTTTTTTCATTCATCTGATAACCGGCGTTTATGCTGTACGATAATGCCGATTCACCAACAGGACTATAATTCTCAAACCTGACACCTGCGTCGTAAATAAATCTGTTCAGTTTGCCGTCAATACCGGCGAAACCCGCAAGCGAATTGCCTTCAACCGGAAATGAAAGATTAAGATTGCTGCTCAGCCCTTTGTAAAAATCAGTTCCGGCTATATCGGCAAATGAAGTGTTGCCAGAACAGCCGCCTTTATATTTAACGGCTTCATATCCTGCGCGGATGTTAAAATCATTCAAAGATAAAACTGCCATCTGCAATATGCGGTACTGATCGGGATTGAATTCGATTTCAGCGCCCGATTCGGTATCATAATCCTTTTTGTTTTTCAATGACTGAATCATATTCTGATTCGAAATTACTGTTTTAAACATCAGATCATCAAGAGCTCTAAACTCCCATGTGATGCCGTTTGCGTAATATCCGGAACGGGTCGACAGATCGTTGAATGATATTTTATCCTGTGATCCCGTTATCAGCATACTAATGCGGTGTGAATCGTTCGGAACATATGAAGCCTTTAAAAAATAATCCGCCAGATAAAAATGCGCCTTATTCATATCAAAAAGCAGATCCGGCGTCGTTCTTCTGCCGACGGCAATCATGCTGAAACGTTCGTTCGGCACAACTGTAACAGAGAATGAAGGAATAAACGGAAGAACGGGATCAAGAATCATTTTTCCGTGAATTCCTTCTTTCTGCGCTTCAGCGCTTTTTATCATAATTGTATTGCCGAGATTATCACTCGTCCAAAGGGGAGCATTTGCTTTAATTACCTGAACGGAATCCATCGCTTCTTCATTGATTGAAGAAAAAAGCGGAAGAAACCCGGCCGCGTAATGGAAAGGATAATCAACAGGAATATCATCGATGTAGTACTTATTAAAAAGAGGATTGGTGCTTCTGATTATGGGCACAGTCGCAAGAGAAAAACCGCCGCCGATTCCGGGAAGCGACTGAAGAAGATGAAGCGAGTCTCCGGCACCGCGCATCGGATATTTTTTAATATCATCCTGCGTAATGCCGCGCTCACCCTTCGAGTCAAGGTATTCGCCGTAGACTTTGGTTCTGTTCCCGGCGTCGAAAGCTTTCGGAGTCAGATTTTGTATGATGCGGAATTTTCTTTTTACCCGTATATTTACTGAAATGTTTCCGTAATCCTGATGAGAAAATGTCAGCTCATAATAACCTTTTTCAATTCCGGTGAAGCGGAACTCCCCGCGCGAATCGGTTTCCGTCACCATATCGAGTTCACGCAAACCGACAGTAACTCCGGCTGCAGACTTGCCGGTAACTGCGTCATATACAGCACCTGATACAGATTCGGCCGCATCAAGCGTGCAGACAAAAACAATCAATAATACGGACAGAATTATTTTCTTCACGGTTTCTCTCTGAATATAAATCTTACATTAAAAACCGAACCGCGCTTCTCCCCTTTATGAACGAGGGGTTCAATTTTTATATTCTTCACCATCATCTCGACATAATCGTCAAGCCCGAGACCGGCACGTTTCACAAAACGGTATTTCAGAACTTCACCGCGCTCATTAGACGTAAACTGAACGATAGCCAGACCTTCGGCGGGTACAGCCGGATGTATTCCTTTTATATTTGGAAATGTTACTCTAACAACTAACGGATCATCTATTTCCGTATTCACAAGATAATGTATGCGTTTTGCCTCAGTCGAAAGACCGCGGTTTGTGTATTCGTAATTCATCGTTTCAGTGTTTCCGAACCTGTCATCACTTACCTGATTTGTAAGATTTGCATTAGATGCGCAAGAAAGAAGGAATACCGTCATTGAAAATATCAATATCAATAGATGATTCAGCCGCCGCATAAACTTTACCCCGTCTGAAAAGCGGATAATCATCATAAAGAAAGATTTACTTTTATTTAATCTTTTCATTATAACTCTCACTCGGAATGCAATACCGCACCTCAAATCCTATACAACCGGACAAAGATCCGGTTGAAAATTTACGCGATGATCCATAATAATCCGCGTCGTAGGCAATACGGTTTATATCAGCGGATAATTTTATAAGCAGTGTGACATTATAAGGTTCATACTGAACACCTGCACCGATGCCTGCGCCTGAAGTTATTGAATATCTTTTTGAAACTCCGGTATAACCGTTATTAGAAGAGAAATCATCGAATCTGTATGTTCCTAAATATAAGTCAAGTGCAAGAACGAATTCATAATTGGAAGAAAGACCGAAACTGTAAAAACCGGAATATCCGGCGAGCCAGCCGTACGCCGTCACATCGGTTCCACTGAATGAATCATAGCTGTAGCGCTTTAACCCGAGATAAAGCCAAGTATAAGATGTGTCGCCGGGAATACTGAAACGGTATCCGCCGCGAAGCAATATAGATGAATCGATTGCACTCTTCAGTCCGTCATTAGCAATAAAATCCGA
>JAEWVM010000155.1 GCA_023396615.1 Spirochaetota bacterium
GATGCGATGTGGCTGAATTTTACAGGCAAAACGATGATAAATTTACAGATGATTGGGAAACAACAAAGTATCAAATGGTAAAGTACTTTGACAATGAATTTCCTGAATTTACAGATCATCAATTGATAGAAGTTTTTTGCAGAGGTTTATTTGAAACAAGATGACTATTCGGCATAAGTGAAATATTTGAAAAAGTAACATGCCGAATTGTTTGACTCTTCATTAATTTATAATATTTTGTTAATAATTGATCTTGAGATTTAAAAGATATGAAATGAATTATCGTTAGTTCAGTACTACAAATCACACCTAATTTTTATTGACAAATTCTTATAAAATTCAAGTTTCTATGAGTATTGAATTTTTGTGTTTTTAGTCATTTTTAGAAACTTTTGCGGATTTTGGTTTCTAACAATGTAGGGTTTGCTGAATTGTTTCATAAAACCGGCTATAAATAACTTCTAAAATCAGTTTTTTGGGTAAATAAACAGGAGAAGACATTGCTAATTATAAAAGAAAAAATAGAGTCTATTATCGTTGAATCCATAAATAAGGCTATTGATGATAAACGCATCGATATTCCGCCTGTTACTGATGTAAAAGTCGAATATCCCAAAGATGAAAAATTCGGTGATTATTCAACGCCTTTTGCACTCGAATCGGCAAAACAGCTTAAAAAAAATCCCATGGAAATCGCTTCAGTTATTTCAGAATATGTTTCAAAAAATGATTTTTTCGAAAAAGTCGATGTTGTAAGACCGGGTTTTCTGAATTTATATATTTCTACGAAAGTGCTTAATGAAGTTTCTAAAGAAATCATTTCTCTTTCTGATTCTTTCGGCATTATCAAAAAAGATAGCCCTGAACGTGTTAATATTGAGTTTGTTTCTGCGAATCCGACCGGTCCATTGAACATCGTTTCCGCACGTGCGGCTGCTGTGGGCGACACCCTCGCTAATCTTATTACAGCGGCTGGTGATATCGTTGACCGTGAATTTTACATCAATGATTACGGAAATCAGGTGAGACTTCTCGGAGAATCAGTACTGTCGCGTTACCGTACTTTAAACGGCATTGAGAACGAGTTTCCTGAAGAAGGATATCGAGGCGAATACATAAAAGACATCGCGTCTTTTGTAAATGAAAAATTTAAGTCTGAGGCTGAATCTATTTCTGACCATGCGGAACTTGTCGATTTTTTTGCCAAAAAAGCAATCGAATATAATGTTTCAGGTCAAAAAGAGGTCATGAGCCGCTTCAAGGTCAATTATAAGCAGTGGTTCAGTGAAAGAACTCTTCATGAAGACGGTTCTGTTGAAAATACTTTTTCAGATCTCAAGGATCACGGTGTCCTTTATGAAGAAGAAGGCAAAACATTCTTTAAATCTACTGATTTCGGAGATGATAAAGACCGTGTTGTAATGAGAGAAGACGGCAGACCGACATATCTTCTTGCAGATATAGCGTATCACAGAAACAAATTCAAACGCGGTTACTCAAAGGTTATTGATATATGGGGTCCGGATCATCACGGTTATATAGCGCGTCTTTCAGGTGCTGTCAAGGCTCTTGGATATCAGGAATCTGCTTTTAAGGTACTTATCGCTCAACAGGTAAATCTTATCGCCAACGGCGAATTGGTAAAGATGTCCAAACGTCTTGGTCAGTTCTCAACGATGGCTGATTTGATTGAAGAAATCGGAACAGATGTTGCCCGTTATTTCTTCGTAATGCGTTCAATGGACAGTCATCTCGATTTTGACCTTGTTCTTGCAAAGAAAGAATCCTCTGAGAATCCTGTTTTTTATCTTCAGTATGCTCATGCCAGAATTTGTTCAATTTTTAGAGAAGCCGAATCTAGAAACTTTCCTTATATTAAAGGTGTTTCTGATACCTCGGTTTTTGATTCGCCTGAAACCGTTGCTCTTTTGAAAGCGCTTTCCAAGTATCCTGAAGAAATCAAGGATGCGGCGGCTTCGCTTGAACCGCATAGAATAGGTGTTTTTCTTTTGAAGCTGGCTCAGCTCTTTCATAGATTTTATGCTGAGAACAGGGTTCTTGTAGAAGATGCGGCAAGAAGAAATTCATTGCTTACTGTATGCGATTGTGTAAGAATTGTAATTAGAAACGGATTATCTCTGGTTGGTGTTAATGCTCCTGAAAAAATGTAAAATCCGGCTTATTGCTGCATTATTTTGCTTATTTGCTGTTTCCTCTTTGCTGAATGCACAAACAAGTGATGTTTATTTTCAGCAGGGTCTTGAAGCGTATAAAAGCGGAAATTTCGGCTCTGCCGAGCTTCTTTTCCGCAAAGTTGTAGAACGAAAAGACTCATATCAGGAACGCGGCAATTTTTATCTTGCGGCATGTCTTTTCCGACAGGCCAAATATGACGAGGCAATTTTTGAATTTAACCGTTTTCAGTTGTTAAGCCGTAACCAGGAACTTATAACCGAAAGCCGTTTTTATATCGCCGAAAGTTATTATCTTAAAAAAGACTTCATTAAAGCAATTGAAGAATATAAACGTTTTATTTCGATAGGCCAGAAGGCAGATGCCGGAATGCGTGCTCTTGCCTCAGAAAGAATAGGAACTATTTACTATAACAGCGGCCGTTTTGACGAAGCACTTATCGAATGGAAAAATATTCTACCGTCGCTTCCAAAAGAAAAAGGCGACAGAATTAAGCTGAAAATAGCCGAAGCTCTGTATCAAAATGGGCAGTATGCAGAAGCACTTGAATATCTTGATACAATATCAACCCAATCATCCGCAGGTGATATTTCTTTTCAGTCGGAAATAGCTCTTTCTCTCGGAATTATCAATACAGAAATAGGTAAGCCGTCCATAGCTTTAAAAAATTTCGCGCGAATTCCGGAAGATCTCTTGTCAAAACAGCCTTTTAGCAGATCATATTACTATTCTGCAAAAGCATATGCTGACTTGTCACAGACAGATGACGCACTTAAATCGCTTAATAAGTATTTTTCATTCGGACCATCCGCCGAAATGCATGATGATGCCGTCTATTTAAACGGCGTTCTTTCCATAAACCGTGATCCCCGTTATGCTCTCGAATCTGTTTATTCTGTCTTTAATAAAACAAAAAATAATACTCTTCGGGTAAAGACTGCTGTTTTTCTTTCAAAATATTATATTGAAAGAGGAAGACATGAAGATGCACTTCCTTTTCTTGAATTCATAGCAAAAAGCAAAGCTTCTCAAGAAAAAGAGATCAGTTTTTTTCTCGGTGAGGCATATATCTTTTCAAAGAAATATGATAAGGCGGAAAATCTCTTTCTTTCAATGGCAGAGAAATATAAATATGATAACGAAGCCGATAGAATTTTCTTTATGCTGTCTGTTGTGTATTTCTGGAAAAAAAATAAATCTGAATTTGATTTATACAACTTGAAGATTACCGAGTTTAATCAGTTTTCTCCTTATAAAAAGGAAATTCTTTTTTATAAGGGAATTGAACGGTTCGAAGAAAGCGATTATTCCAAATCTGAAATTTTTCTCCGAGAATACGTTTCGACTGCTGAACCGAAATATCTTTCCGAAGCCAGAAACTATCTTTTCAGAATATATCTTTTTATGAATGATCCCGTTAAATCCGGCGACATTCTTGATAAAATAATATCCGAAAAATCCATTCCTGCAGGCTTCGAAAGACTTTTAACCCAATATATCTTTCGTTTTCCGTCCGTCTCCAGAAGGAGTGCCGCGTATAGCGATTATGTTTTAAAAAATTACAAGGGAAGTGAGAGTTTCGCTCAAATAGTAAAATCAAGGGCGGATGGTTTTTTCAAGTCGTCAAATTTCAGGCGGGCGGAAACAGAATATACACTTTTTCTTGATGAAATGGGAAATGATTATGATATAGATGTTTATGTCGGAAAGGTTCTGTCTCTTTATAATCAGAAAAAATATCACGAAACGATAGACTTTATATCACTTCAGAAGCTCAAAAGATATGATGAGAAAAAAACGGCTGAAATTGTCAAAATACTTGCTCTTTCATATTACAATATTAAAAATTATGAAAGAGCTTATTCTTCCATGTCCGTAATTTCAGACAAACTTTCAAATATCACGGACTTTCAGCTGATTTTTGACCTTGCCCTTATGAATAAAGATATTAATGCGGCAGTAAGACTTTCTAATAATTTTCTTGGAACACCATTGAAGCATGCTGAATCACTATACCGTATTGCACTTTTTTATCAAGGCTATAAAAATGATGCTCTTGCAAAAGAATTTTTTCTAAAGTTGATATCAGATTATCCGGAAAATTCTTTTTCTGATTATGCGAGAATTGCGCTTTCAAAATATGATATGAGAGGCGGATTTTTCAATGTTGCCGAAAGCAGACTGCTTCAGATAAAAGATCCGAAACTATCGGAAGAGAAAGATCTTTATCTTGCAGAAACTCTGTTTCTAAAAGAATTGCCTAGTGATGCAGTTAAAATAGCAAAATCTTATTCTTCAAAAAGAATTAAAAATGATAACAAAGAAATTGCTGTTTCTGTATTTCAGCGTTCTGCAGAATTTTCTTTTCTCTCCGGAAATTTAAATGACCTCGACATTTTTTCGCGTGCATTAACTAATTTAAAACCGGAAGCCCGCAACGAAATGAATCTTTTTCTGGCAAAACTTAATTATGAAAAGAATGATTACAGAAATGCATTCAATTACATCTCTCGCATTGACTTAAAAGTAAATCCGGATGCTTCTGCATATTTTATTAAAGGCATGATCCTTCTTCATTTCTATAAGAATATACCTGGAGCAACGGCAGTATTTACTGAAATGCAGTCAGTATTTCCTGAAGATGATTATGAAAGATCAAAGGCGGAATTTGAACTTGCCCGCATTTATTACGAGCGCAATGAAAACCAGAAAGCTCTGGAATTGCTAACCAGGCTGAAGAAATCACCGAACAAGGAAATTTCAATTTCATCATCCAAACTTCTGGAGTATTATGATTCAGGCAAATAATACTCTTTGCGATGTTTTCCAGGACGAATTTTCACTAAAAAGAAAATGCTATGTTAAATGGAAAGAAACCGCAGTAGAATCTTCTGATGCTGCACTTGTTGTTGATCTTGCAACCTGCGTTTCCGTCATGCTTACCGGAATAGATTCAGACGGACAGGTATGGCTGGGTTTGAACCATCTTTTCAAATGCCGCGAAAATGATTCAGATGTATCTCTTGAACATATATCAGAAATAAGGGATATTCTCGTTAATGATAAAAAGTGTATAAAAACCGCATGTCTAGGAGTTTTCGGCGCGGGATATAAAGAGAACAGTCTCAGTTCTAAAATTGCAAAAAACAATATAATTACAAGTCTTGAAAGTTTGAGTCTTTTTGATTATTCGGTAGAACTTTTTCTTACAGGCTACCAGCAGAATATTTCGGCTTTTTACAGCGGCTTGAAAGAATCTTTTTTTATCAAGAATACGAATATTGAAACAAAGGAATCCAATTATTATATGATTTCCGCAGAAGACATTTTCAAAGATGCTTGCTAATTTCCATACTCACACTCTTTTTTGCGATGGACATGATTCTGTTTACGATATGGCCGAGTTTGCCTTTTCTTCTGGTTTCACCCATCTGGGATTTTCTTCGCATGCGCCTCTTCCTTTTGATGCCCGATGGGCCATGAAAGAAGACCGAATAGCTTCTTATATCAAAGAAATTGAAGATGCAAAAAATGTATTCAGTTCTATGAAAATATTTAAGGGACTTGAAGTAGATTATATTCCTTCGACATGGGATTATTCAAAAAAAATAATATCCGAAAATAAATTTGATTATGTGATTGGTGCGGTTCATCTTCTCGGCGAACCAGGCGAGAAAGATTATATTACAATTACCGGAAACAGCTCCCGTTTTGCTGATTCTTTATCAAATGCAGGTAAAAGAATAGAAAGTGCCGTTCAAGAGTATTACGAACGTTTGATTTATTTAATCAGAAATACGTCTTGTGATGTAATAGCCCATTTTGATTTAATAAAAAAAGTAAATGTCGATTTTCAGATATTTGATGAAAATTCTTCCTGGTATAATACTTATTTAACTGAAGCGCTTGAAGCTCTTGCGGATAATCCTAAAATCGTCGAAGTTAATACCGGGGCTCTAAGCAGAAAGAAATCTAAGGATCTTTTTCCATCGGATTACATTCTTAGGTTTCTTCTGAAAAATAACATACCTGTTGTAATCAATTCAGACTGTCATAGAAAAAAAGATATCGCCGCATATTATGATTTTGCAATTGACAAACTTAAATCTCTGGGATTCTCTTATACCATGATATATGATACAGAAGGGTGGATCAAAACTCCTCTTTAAATTTTATTGAGATATGCACTTAACGCATCCTTTTACATGAAGTCTATTTTTGCCATTATCTTTTTTCCACATATCTCCAATGAGAAATTC
>JAEWVM010000171.1 GCA_023396615.1 Spirochaetota bacterium
ATGAGAAAGACCGCTTGTACCCGGCCCCTCATACATTGATCCGACAAAATAGTAAAGACGGCATGAAACAACCGCGACATCATTATTTTTAACAATAACAACCTTTAGTCCGTTCGATAGAGTAAAAGATTCAACAGGAAGACTTATCTTCTCAGCTTTCAATAAGGAAAAAAATGTTAAAAACGCGATCATGGTAATTTTGCGCATAGAACCTCCGCACACTTTATATGACTTATTACCCTAACCGCGTCAATAAAAAACTTCACCTAGACTACCCCATACATGAAGCGGAAATTGAGCTTTACAATTTTATCAAATCAGTCTTTCTGGAGAAAAATTGTTAAATGGATTAAATATGAGAGATAATGCCGAAATAAAAATCACTTTTTCTGAATCCAAAGAGAATAATCCATTATGTTTTTTCAGTGCCAGAATAAACTTTTTCAGAAATACACCCGCAAATGCAGCATTTTCAATTATATGCAGAAATCCGGATGATATTCATTTTTCCTGCAATGGAGTAAAAATTTCATCGGAAAATACTCCGAGAAACACTTCTGATTTTATTTCAGAAAGAATATATGCCGAGCTCAAACCCGGATTAAATACTATCGAATATTCTCATCCGCTTTTTATTCAAAAACGCACTGCAGGCAGTTTCATCTTCGGAAAATCCAAAGAAATATCAACAGCATTCGCCGAACTGAAACAGATTAAAGCAGTTTTTGAAAATAGAGATTTCTCAATAAAGATTGAGTCTTCAGCAGAAATAAAAAGTTCATTTATCAAAGACTTGTTTCTTTCCCCATTAATAATTTTTTACGGCGGAAAAAACATCGGTGAAGAACGCGGCGTCAATTACAGGACTAAAACAAAAAGAAAAAATAACGTTCTTTATTCTGATTTAAAATTCGGAATTGATTTTCCTGACAGAATTTCGGTAAGCATCGGCTGCAGAAAACTTTTCCGCTAACGCTTTAAAATGCTGAAAGGTAAGACTCAAGCGGAGGATCATATTTTACATTCATAAAGTACAAGCCGTACGGCGGAGCAGTATCGCCTGACGCAAGACGCGTCTTTTTAGAAAGAATTTCCTTCATCATAACCGGATCGCTTTTACTTTTTTCAATAGATACAAGTGTGCCTACAATAGTTCTGATTTGATTATGGAGAAAAGCATTGCCAGCAATATCAATATAGATAAGATCATCGCGCTTATCAATATCAATCCGGATTATTTCTCTTACCGTGCCCTCGGAGGCAGAACAAGTTTTGCAAAACGACGCAAAATCATGTTCTCCTATAAGATATGACGCAGACTCGCGCATTCTCTCTATATTTAGAGGAAGAGAAACCCACATAGCACGGTAAAGACTGAAAGGACTCCTCAAATAATGATTATGAATGATATATCTGTATTCTCTTTCACATGCAGAATAGCGCGAGTGAAAATCATCCGGAACGATAAAAAGATTTCTAACGGAAACGTCTTTTTCAAGAATTCCGTTTATGGAAATTGCAAGCTTCTGCAGATTCATATCACGCGGAATATTGAAATGAATCACCTGTCCCACAGCATGAACTCCCGAATCCGTTCTGCCGGCAGCTGTTATTTTAACTTCCTCAGAAAAAATAATTTCTAATGCTTTTTCGACATCGCTTTGCACTGTCCGGATATCAAGCCCTTTCTGCAATTGAAATCCGCAGAAAGCACTTCCGTCATATTGAAGAAGCGCAGCTATTCTCACTGATTAGGCTCTGGCTGACCTTTGATCTCATCTATCATAGTATTCATTTTGTCATACATTTCACGTGTCATATCGATCAACGGGCCGGGTTTTTGTTTTGTCGATTTCCCTATTCCGAATATTCTGCTGAGATATCGTTTTGTTCGTTCAAGATTTTCAAGTCTCTTCTGAATATCGGATTCTCTTGAACCGATTTTGACGGTAAGAGACGAGTAGAGAAAAAGAACTCCTTCATAACCCCAGTTTTTATCAGTATCAGGACCTAGATTTCCGGCGGCTTCTACAGGCTCTCCGCCGTTTTGAAACAATTCAAGCACCATACCGTAAAATGAATAAGCTTTGTTATAAAAAAATTCAGAGATTTTGCCGTAAGGAATATCGGGTTTCTCTTTTGCAAGATCTGCAAAAAGCCATGCCGCACGAATGGAGGCAATTGCCCTCTTGAAAGTCGGTGCGATCTTCTTATTCCGCAAACCGTAAATATCCACAGCTAAAAGATATGAAGCAGCACCGTGAGAAAGAGTTCTATCTGAATTAAAATCAAGATTTCCAAAATATTTTTTTACAGTATCAACGCGGGCTTGAGACATGTTTCTGATTTTATCAATTTCTTCAGGAAGAAGATTTTCAAAATCTTTTTGAAAAGAAACATAAAGGCATCTTGGACAAACATTAAGAATGTATGCCATTGGATATATTTTCCCGAATTTTGCGTTCTCTTCATAAGTTCGGCGTAATTCATTGGTAAGCTTCCCTGCGATTAATCTTCCGCCTCCAGAGAATAGTTCTTCCCGAAAAAATTCATTTGAGCATATCGGACATCTTAAAGGTGTTTTTGACCTGAAAGAAACCTTCTTAACATCATCACCCATCTTACCCTCTGTATTGGCAAAAAAGAACTAAACAAAAATAAGTAAATTACTGCCATTATTCGCCAAAATGCGTTTTTATGATCGCCAGTGTCAGGTTTATTAAATAAAATGAATAAAGAAGCGTCAAGAATTTTCCGATTATAAAGGAAAGAGCAATGTCGGCAGGTAAAAATGCGTACTTTTATAAAACTTTTCGCAATTATAACTTTAATATCGGCCTGGTCCGGCCTGTCAGCCGTATCTCCGGCTGTAGTATCTCAGGAAGATTATGTTTATACACTCAGCCTGATACGTGATTTACGTATCATCGTCGACAATCTTGGAACCGATGAGCAAAAGAAAAAATATGAGGAGCTCAAGGTCAAATTTCAGAAAGCAACTGAAGAACATTACGGCCAGAATTTCGCACGCGGAAGTTTTCTGGAAGATGAAGCAATAAAACCGAATGAAGAAATACCTCCGACATCAGTTGAACTCTATTGCGATTTAAAACTTGATCTGATTATTTTTACCAAGGAAATATCAGACGGATATATTGCCAGAACAAAGGAAATGCTTGATACTGTATCTACGCAGGCTATCGCCGTAATAATGGAATATGGCAGAAACAGCGGTCTCTGGAAGTATTTTTTCAGACCAATAGATCCATTAGTTGAAAAAAAACCTTATGACACAAAAACTTATTATTATTTCTTCAAACGTCAGAAAATCGAAGCTAATCTGAAAAACGGCTACAAATGTCTCGGTGATGCAAAACGCCTGCTGGAAACACCCGATTATCTCTATATTTCATCAAAACAGAAAAAGACTAAACGTGAAATCAATTTCATAATTGATACGTATATGGGAGTTATAAAATACTGCCGGCAGGGAAAAAGAGACGCTATTGAAATATACCATGTATTAAACGAAAAAAATCTCGGCGATATCCTGAACAAGTACAGCATCACGATGGGAATGATTACTAAGTACCCGATCTATGACGACCGTGTACCCGAAAAATACAAACCTGATGCAGTTGATGTAGAAAAAATGCTATTTAGAATTGAAAAAGCAAGAGTTCCTGATTATGACTCAAAAAATAAAAATGAAAGCGCTAAATCAGAAGAAAAAAAGGAAACAGTAAACCCGTAAAAAAATGATTTGCCGGTATGGACAGAATAAAACATTACTGCCCATATCGGAGTTCGATTGAAAATAACTGCAGAAAAAATAACACAATTTATAGAAGAAGAAACTCGCCGGGTTAAATTCGGCGACAAGTATTTATCTTACATTAAAGAAAGAACAAAAGAATTATTTGAGAAACACAATCCTTATTATACCTATAAAATTCTCCCTCCCGAAAAATCAATTTGCGGCGATACAAAATACTCAAGTGCGGTTTTT
>JAEWVM010000072.1 GCA_023396615.1 Spirochaetota bacterium
TGATTCTGCCGTCTTTTACTAAAACAGCCCCGACAGGAGGATTTGGAGACGTATAACCGCATCTTGAAAAAGCCGTTTCAAAAGCTTTCCGCATAAAACTGCTGTTATAAATAGACAAAATTCCTCCACAAAAAAAAGGCCACCCGAAATGAGTGACCTTTTTATAATATTCAATTCATTATCAATATACTTCTTTGTTTTTCTTTATGAATTTTTCATAAGCAAGAACAACAGGAGACGCTACAAAAATAGAAGAATATGTACCGATTGAAATTCCGAAAAGAAGTACAATCGCAAAATTTCTAATCGTATCGCCGCCGAAAACGAGAATTGCCAGAACTGAAAATAGTGTTGTCGCAGAAGTCAGAATCGTTCTCGACAATGTCTGAGAAATAGCCATGTCAACCACATGCGAAAATTTTACGGAATGTTTTACCGCCATATTTTCACGTATTCGGTCGAAGACGACAATAGTATCATTTACAGAATAACCGAAGATGGTAAGCAACGCCGCGATAACCGGGACATCCATTTCAATTCCGAGAACACCGCATAGAAGAAAAGAAAGTGTTACGTCATGCATAAGAGCCACCATAGCTCCTACAGAAAACTTAAACTCAAAACGGAACGCTAAATAAATAGTCATCATAATCATCGCCATCAAACCGAGTTTGAGAGCTGATTTTCTGAGATAATCACCGATTGAAGGACCGACAGTTTCAACTGCGAGCTCCTCAGCGCCTGAAAATTTAAAACTAACAATTCTCCATATCAAAGCATGTGTTCTATCAGATGAACCGTTATTAACTTCACTTTTCGGAGTTTTGTCAGGATACGTTTTTTCAAGAATACTGCGGTTAAGCTTGATAAGCTTCTCTGCTGAAGCAAGATTCGTCGAGAAATCAGTAAGCTTTTCGATTTCTGCAACAGAAGCAGCCATTTCTCCTTCAAGTTTTATGCCCTTAACAGTTATCCAGCTTTTATAAAAATTCGGATTAACAAGAAGATCATTCAGCCATTTAACTGAATTCAGTTCGCCTTCAGCTTCAACGGGTGGAGCGATATCATATTTATCATTTACAATCGACTTTACAAGTTCATCCGCAGTATAAGAACCGGAAAACTCGCTTCCCATAAAATCATAAACCGGACGGTCAAGCAGTTTTGAATAAATCAGATACTCATTTTTTTCATCTTCACCAACCTTCTGTACAGAAGCGTTGATTCCGTTTTCCGAAAGAGTATTCTTGATATCAGTCAGTGTGACATCTTTTGCAAAACGCGCAGTAACTTTTGCTCCGCCGAGAAAATCTATTCCCCAGACCATACCGCCTTTCATATAAGTAATTGCTATGAAAGAAACCAACAGCAACGCGGAGAACATGTATGCAAATTTTCTATATTTGGTAAATTTAATAACCTTTTCCACTTAGTTCTCCTTATATACTTAGAGATTTCATGTTTTTCTTAGAGTTTACAATGATATGGAATATCATCTTCGATACAAACAATGCAGCGATCATACTCGAAATAATACCTACGCCCAGTGTTACGGCAAATCCTTTGATAGGACCCGATCCGATTCTTGAAAGAATAAGAGCCGCAAGAAGAGTTGTTATGTTTGAGTCAAAAATCGTCCAGAAAGCTCTATCAAAACCGGCATCGACTGCCGCACGGGGAGTCTTTCCATGACGCAGTTCTTCTTTAATACGTTCATAAATGATTACGTTCGCATCAACCGCCATACCGATTGTCAAAATTAAACCGGCAATACCAGGAAGTGTTATAGTGAATCCCATCATCGAAAGAAGAGCAAGAAGAATCATCATATTTATTATAAGACAGAAATCAGCGATAACTCCCGCACCTTTATAATAGATAAGCATGAAAAGAATAACTGCACAGGCACCGACCATGAGAGCCCGCATTCCGGCATCAATTGAATCCTGACCGAGTGAAGGACCGACTGTTCTTTCTTCGGCAATCTTCAAATCAACCGGATGAGCTCCCTCATTGATAACTTTAGTAAGAAGATTCGCTTCATCGAAGGTAAAATTACCGGTGATATTTGCACGTCCGTCAGATATCTGAGTCTGAATTGTCGGAGCCGACTTAATCATATTATCTATTATAATGGCAAGACGTTTGCCTATATTTTTTTTTGAAGTTACTTCAGCGAATTTTTTCGCACCTTCTGCATGAAGACTGAAATCGACAGTATATCTGCCCATGCTGTCTGTGCCGACAGAAGCCTTAGCTATATCGCCGCCTTCAAGGGATACTTCTTTTACAAGAGCAAGCGGAGTGACGGGAATTATTTCATTAGTTATGCGGTCACGGTCAAATAGAAAAAGAAGTTCCATATCTGCAGGAATGTTAATTTCTTTAGACAAATCCGAAAGAAGAAGCTTCTGCTCTGTATCAAGTTTCGGAATTTCAATGTTCTTTTCCTTAAGTTTTGCCGCAGCCTGAGCGGAAAACTCATCATTAACTATACGGTATTCTACGCGTCCGGTTGTTCCTATAGTAGCCTTAACCATCTTAGGATCTTTAACGCCTGGGAGCTGAATCTCAATTGAATCAACACCCTTCATTCTAACGGAAGTTTCTGAAACTCCGAACTGATTTATTCTACCGCTTATTTTTTCAAGAGCCTGCTCAACCGCAGCTTTTTTATCATCATCGGTAAACTTACGTTTTGCTTTTTCTTCCATACGGGCATAATCGGCTTCAAGAACAAGACTCATACCGCCCTGAAGGTCAAGACCAAGATTAATCTTTTTTGCAAGAAAATATTTTTCAGCCCAGTGTTTGCTGAACACTGCATCTTCGATAAAAGGAAGTGATCTAACCTCATTCATCTTGGCATCGGTAATTCCATAACCTCTGAAAACTATTTCTGAATCCGAAGAAGAAACTATTTCTTTTCCGGAAAATCTGTGCTTCAAATTATCTATCTGTTCAGTAGAAACACCATTTTTCATCGAAACTTTAAGCGTACGCTCTCCGAATGTCGGAAGAAGAAAAACAGCGCACAGCGAGCATATTGCAAGTATAACAAAAAGTCTTACTAAAATTTTAGATTTCATTTATTCCTCTTATCTGTTCCTGACTCTGAATACTTTATGTTTCTTTTTTCTGTCCTTAAGCTTAATTATAACTGCTATCAGAAAAATTCCGGCTACTATTGCTATAGGCTTAATGTAAGGAAGAAGCCACAAAGTAGCTTTTCCTTCATTAACAGCAGTATCAGCCGAATCCGATTCTTTTTTTGCCTGATCAGTTTCTTTTGCTTCACTCATTTTTGCCGGATCAATTTTAATGTCCGGAATTCTTTTTGATAGAAAATCATCGCTTGAGATATCAAGCAATTGAAAATTCTCAGAAGCATTTACTTGAACAGGATTAGCTTTAGGCTCTTTTGCCGTTTTTGTCTTTTTCACAGGCTCAACCGGTTTTTCCGGCGTTTGGGTCTCAACAGCCTTTGGTTCCGTCAGAACCGTAGAATCAGCATCCTGAGCCGGAAGAAACGAAAAAACACATAAGGAAGACAAAAGAAATAATTTTTTCATAATACTACCTAAACAAGTTTCTGCTGAATAGAAGCTTTGGTAACTTCAATCTTGGTATTATCCGAAATTTTTAAAACAACAATTGATTCTTCAGGCTTCAATGCGCTGACAACGCCGTAAACGCCGCCGACAGTCAAAACCCTGTCTCCTTTCTGAAGAGAATCGATCATTTTAATTCTTAGTTTCTCTTTTTTCTGCTGTGGACGGATTAAAAGAAAGTAAAAAACTACCATCATCAAAACCATTGGGACAATAAAACTTACAAGCGAACCGCCTGCCGCAGCAGGCTGGGACTGTGCATACAAATTTTCAAAAAGCATAAATTTCTCCATTTAATTGATTACACCGCAAAATAGTTTAAAAAGGTTTACTGTCAATAATATTTCTTCATATTCTAAAATCTGATATCTCCGATGGTAAACTGAAAAGTGAACTTCTTGTCAACACGGGAAAATCCCCCCTGCTTAATACCATCCCATTGAAGTTTCTGACCCCACCAAAAACGCAAAGGCATCATTGCCATTTGGATTCTCACACCGAATCCCCATGAATATCTGAAATATTTCATCGTATTTATATCGCCGATTTGGCCCAAGTTATAGAGTTCTCCATTAGCCCGATCTTCGGCTAAAGTTGCGGCAAAATCTTTATCAGCATATCTTTCCCAGCGAGAATCACTCCATAATGAACCGGCATCAAAGAAAAGTGCTGTCCAGACATATTCAAAAATAAGCGGAATCCGAAGCTCTGCACCGTATTGAAGCCTGTGATACAGTCCGTCATTCCATGAATCCGGAAGTTTACTGTCATCATAATCCCAACCCCTGACAGTTTCAGGCCCACCTATTTCGAGGCGGTCATCCTCTTCAAGCCAAGGATTTTTTGTATTACTCTGACGACTAGATACTTTTGACTTGTTAAACGGCGGATTAATAAAATCTCCGCTAGCTCTCAATTCTATTACACATTTGTTCTTCGGCAGATAAGGAAGAGAAAAAGGTGAATAATACCAAGCAGCGGAAACTATATTCTCAATATAGTGATCCTGACCGCCTAGAAAAGCACCACCGATGAACATCGTCTCAAAATCAAAACTAAGCCCTTTTGTTGTCAAAATAGTATGATCTGTAGAATTATGATATAGATTAAAGCTGATAACACGTTTTTCCTGAATGCCGAGAGCTTTAATCTTAAAGGTTTCATCAGAACAGTTTCCCGCAGCATCGGTTATTTTCTTAAAAGAGTGTCTCCAGCGGATACCCACACCGTTATAAATCATGAAACTATAAGACAAGCCTGTACTATAACCAAAAGACCGCTGGCGGTATTCATCATTATCATCCAGATCATCAAAATAAGGAGTAGATGAATCTACCTGATATAAACTATAGAAAACAGCTGCGCTGAACCCGACAGGAGAATCGAATATATATGGATCAGAATACGATAGTGATGATGATATTCTCTCTGCACCATATTCTACCTTTATTTCAACTTTCTGAGCAAGACCCCTAAAATTGTTTTCTGCAACAGCTGCGGTTATAGCAAATCCGGTACTGCTTCCGATTCCGCCGCCCATATTAATATTTCCAGTAGGCTGTTCCAGAACTGTAAAGATAAGATTTACCTTCTCATCACTGCTTCCCGGGCGAATATCAATATTGACCTCTTTAAAAAATCCAAGCGCGTAAATTCTTTCACGTGAAATATCAAGATACTTCTGATTGTATTTTTTACCTTCTTTAACAAGAATCTGACGGCGTATAATTTTTTCTTTTGTCTTTTTATTGCCTTTTACAATTATATTTTCGACATCGACAGGTTTTCCTTCGAAAATCTTGAAATTATAAGAAACATACTTTCTCTTTACTGTCTTATTTCCGATTTTTTTCTCGCGTTCTACTACTGTTTTGGTAGGAACAACACGAGCGAAGACATGTCCTATTATGGAATACTCGTAACTGATGACAGCCCGGTCTTGTTGAAATTTCGTTTCATCAAAAACAACATCATCATCAGCTAAATCGCCGGAAAGTCCTCTAATTTTATCCGCAAGGGCATCTGCAGGATCCTTTTCTTTCTTCAAAGAAAACTGGGAGGTAATTCTTTCAGTAGGCACAAGAACATTGCCTTCAAGACTATAACCTTCGAAATAATATCTTTCTCCCTCTTTAAATTTTAAAGTAATATAAAGTTCTCTATCTTCTGTAATTTCAGGATTTTTCCATTCAAGACGCGTATCTTCTTCAACTATATCCGCATCAAGATAACCCAATGATCTATAGAAGTAAATAAGCCTCATTTTATCCTGTTCGAACTCATCTCTCTTAAATTCGCCTGAATTCAAAAGACTCTTTGACTTTGTCTGCATCATAGAACGCAATTGATGATCATAAATTTTGTTTATGCCCAAAAGCGTTATTCGACCTACATTAACTTCCTCGCCGTCGTCTATAAAATAGATTACTTTATTGGAATTTCTTTTGCCTTCGATTCTTTTAATTTCATAACGTACGGTTGCATTGAATGCACCTTTCTCCTGAACCAGATGATTCAGAATTATACTCGAACCGGCCTCAACAAGATTTTGCTGAAAAGGTTCGGATTCACGAAAAGGGAGTTTAACAAGAATATCATCGGTCTTAATTTTTTCACTTCCGCGGAATTCTATCTGCCCGACAACAGGTCCTTCTTTACAATAATACTTAACAATTACTCCGCCGTCGTACTCGGAAACATATACTTTAACATCCATCATGTTGGCATTTTTTACCAATGATTTTATATCCCCCTGAATAAGCTCCGACTTAAGAGGGTCACCGACATAACTTGAGCATAAATCCAAAAGATCATCATAAGATTTGTCGTAAACCTGACCATACTCAACCGTTCCGTCTTCCAAGTCAGAAACACCGACAAACTCAATGCGTTTTATTATTTTATTTTCATATTCTGAGGGAATGGTATATCCGGATTCTTTAAAAAAAAGAAAACTCAATATCAGAAGCGCTAAAAATGCCGCAGGAGGAAGAGCCTTAAAAAATTTCATCTTATAAATCAACCAAATCCGTTATTTTTCGATAAACCGTCATAAGTATATTTAAGAGGAAATGCTGTCAAGAATTTAGCATAAAGCACCGGATCAGTTCTTTACGGCGGCAAGAACGAAATTTTTAACTCCTTTCTTATTAAGTGCATCAATTACCGAAACTACTGATTCATAATTTGATTCTTTATCAGCTCTGATAATAATTTTTCCTTTGAAATCTGCAAGTTTTCCGGCTTCTTCCTGTATTTTAGATGAATCAACCTTTACATCATTAAAAAATATCTCATTATCTTTATTTATGCTCACAACTGCCTCGCCTGTAATATTTTCATCACTTTTATCAGCACGGGGAAGATTAACATTAATCGATGAAATCTTTCCAAGACTGGATGTTACCATGAAAAAAATAACAAGAAGAAACACCAAATCAATCATCGGCGTTATGTCTATCAGCGATCTGTACTCTCTGCGAGAAGTAAGTTTTATTTTATCACTCATTCTGCATAAGCCTGTTTGCATTTATTTCCAGCTCTTTTACCAGAGCTGAGCTTTTTGAAATTAAATAATTATGAAATATCAGCGCCGGAATTGCGACGATAAGTCCGAAGGCTGTAGTTAAAAGCGCTTCGGCTATTCCGGCGGCAAGAAGCTCCTGAGAAGAAGCTCCGCTTTTCGACAACGCACCAAAGGATTTCATCATACCGGTAATAGTACCAAGCAGTCCGAACATCGGGGCTATAGTCGCAATTGTAGAAACTACCGCTATATACCTTTCAATTCTCCGCTGAGTTTTTTCAGCGACAAACTGAAAATAGACTGCAGGGTCATGACCTTCCGGTATCTGAAAAAAAACCGAAAGAGATTTAACTATTATGCTGCCCGACTGGACAGCAACCCCAAGAGCTTTTTCTCTTCCGCCTGTTGAAAGTGCCGAAAAAAACTTATCAAGATCTGAATCCATAGAGCTCTGGGCGATTCTAAAAAAAATCAACCGCTCAATTACAACCGCAAGAAGTATGATAGAACATACGGCAATCGGCAAAAATGTAACCCACGCCGGAATAAAATCAAAAATTGAAAGTAATGAACCCATAAAACACCTGCTATATCAGTACTCTTAAACCGAAAAGCGCAGTTACTCCCGATTCGGGATAACCCTTGCGCAGATAATATTTTCTGTTGTATAAATTTTCGATTAACAAATCAGCAAAAACAGATTTGCTGGCTTTATATTGAAGCGAAAGCGAACCGAGGACAAAACGTTTAATTTTTTCTTCTTCTTGAGGATCAACATAACGCGATCCGACAAATCTATTTATCCAGGTTACATTAAAATATGAACCGTAATATTTTGCAGAAACTTTAATATCATTGGCCGGCTTATAAGTTATATTTTTATCAGAATCAAATAAAAACTTGGCATATGATGCTGAAATATCAAAAGAATCTTTTACCAATACAAGATTAGCCTCTGATATAATGTCTATTGTATCAGCTTTAACTGTCTCAGCAGTCAAAAGAGATGCCTCATCTGAAGAAAAAGAGACCTGCTTGTAGTTTGCATAGTTATCAGATTTTTTCAACACTCCTGCAAACCTGAGCGAAAATCTATCAACTACTGTAAAGTCGGAATCAATTGAAATTCTATGTACTCTTGAAGGAATTAAATAATATGCAGGGTAAAGATATTTTTGCGGGAAATAATACTCTTCTGGTTTAAACTCCGCCATGTCATAACGATATTCAAGGCTAGCCGAAAAATATTTAATACCTTTCAGCGAAATTCCTCCGATTGGAATAATCGGAATTTCATTACCCATATCTTTTTTCCGCATATCTTCAAGGCCGAGAATTCCGAAATTTTTATGATAAGCGAAATTCAAACCTATTAAAAATGCAAAATTATTAGTGATATAGAAATCATCGATAATTTCGCCCCTTGCGAAGTAATAATCGTCCTGATCTCCTATAGAATAATGATATTTGGTGTATGAAGCTTTTGCCCTGAGACGGTTACTTGAAGACCATATGTATTCCCATCCTGTTTCTCCGTTATATCTCGAAAAACGTGTTCGGACATCATCCATACTTTTCCCGGATAACTGATGAGAATAGTATGCACCGCCGAACGCATAGAAAACTTCAAATTTCGGGGAAATTTTATGAATATTCTTCAGGGATAGATCAAGCCTTTCCTTTTCTTCTCTGCTGAAATCCGGATTAGCGAACATACCATGAGAATCTGAATCTATTGACACGTCAAGAATCGTCTTCATAAAAGGAGTTACATTAAGATTTCCCGTAAAAGAAATCTTATTTTCGAAATAGCTCGAATTGACGAAAATTTCTTCACCGTAACCATAGTCATTTGATCTTTTAAATGAAGAAGAGAGCAAATATACAAAATTCCGCTGTTCCTGAGCCAGGTTAACCGCAGAATACATGCTGTTGTATTGACCGTAAAGCGCCTGAAGATCAAGATTCAATGATTGGGCAGTGTTTTCAGGTTTATTAACATCTTCTTCAGGCGTAGAAGTTAAAGAATCAGGCTTTACGGAAATCAGACTATCAGCATAAGCTGAGGAGCAGACAGCTGATAGAAAAAAAGCCGCTAGAAATTTCCGTAAAATATTGGATGAGAATCTGCAACAAAAGCACGCTTTCAAACTAATTCACCGAAATTTAATATTGAGGTCAATCTTAAGTAAAAAAAAGATAGGCATTGTTACATAAAATAAATACCGCCCGAAGGCGGTGTTTATTTTACTGCTCGGTTTTATCCGGAGCCTGTTCTGACTGGCGAAGCTCCGAAGAAGTTCCGCTAACGCCTTTTTTCAATTCGCGCATCTGAGCAGTTTCAAGAACAGCAAGAGCAATTCCTATTATAAAGAAAAGAGCAACCATAACAGATGTGATTTTCGTTACAACATCCGCCGTAGAAGACCCGAAAGTTGACTGACTGGATCCGCCGAGAAGTCCCATTCCGGAACTCTTATCCGACTGAAGCAGAACAAGAATTACGAGAAAGAAACAAAGAATAACAAAGAAAACAGTCAAAATAGTCGCTAAAACACCCATTGGGATACCTCAATTATAATTTGGCAATAGCCAGAAAAGAATCAGCCTTAAGACAAGCACCGCCTATAAGCAAGCCGTCAACGTTCGGCTGAGAAAGAAGACCCGCAGCATTATCAGGTTTAGCCGATCCGCCGTAAAGAATAGGAATAAGATCTGCAATATCCTGACCGAACATTTCTGCAAGTACAGAACGGACGTATTTCTGAACAGATTCAGCTATTTCCGGTGTAGCAACCTTTCCGGTTCCGATGGCCCAGACAGGCTCATATGCAACAGTAAGTTTCTTTGCCTGATCAGCTGTTATATCTTTCAGCCCTTCAACAAGCTGTTTTTTGCAAACTTCATTGGTTTTTCCTGCTTCGTATTCTTCAAGAAGCTCGCCGATACAAAGCATCGGGATAAGATCGTTTTCATAAGCGGCTTTAACCTTACGGTTCAAAAGCTCATCAGATTCTTTAAAAATATGTCTTCTTTCTGAATGACCTATAAGGATATATTTTGCACCGGCATCTTTTACCATTTTTGGAGAAACTTCTCCGGTAAAAGCTCCTTCTGCTTCAAAATACATATTCTGAACACCGACAGAAAGCTTAGAGCCTTTTGCCATCTCGTGTACTTCTTTTACGTGTATAACCGGAGGAAAAACCAGAACTTCACGGTCAGCAGGAAGATTCATTTCCTTCATTCCGTTCAAAATTCCATGAACAAGATCTTTCGCTTCGGAAGAAGTCTTATACATTTTCCAGTTTCCTGCAATAATTCTTTTTTTCATATTTACCTCAGATTCTTTACTTTAAATTAGCTTTGAATCCAAAAAGACAGCTGGGTCTTAAAAATTCAAGAACTTTATTTTGACTTAACTCTCGGTATAACAACAATATCCACCCTTCTGTTCAGCGATCTGTTTTCCGCCGTATCGTTAGGCATTATAGGACTATGTTCAGCAAAACCGGCCGCAGAAAAACGCCGCGGATCAATTTTTGTTTTTGATAGAAGATAATCCAGAACAGAAAGAGCCCTTTCTGTCGACAGCTGCCAGTTACTTCTAAACTTCTGCGTCTTAATCGGAATATTGTCAGTGTGCCCTTCCACAACTATCTGATATTCCGGATAATCCGAAAGTATCTTTTTAATTTTATCCAGTGCCGGAAGAATTTCAGGCTTCAGATCGGCCGAACCGGAAGCAAAGGAAATTTTATCATCAATATTAATAATGAGCTTATCATGATATCTTTTCAGACGTATTTCGCCCTTTTCAATTTCATTCTGAAGCTGTTTCTCGAGTTCAAGAGCCTGATTCTCCAGTCTGGAAAGCTCGTCTTTCTGCTGCTTGTTAAGCGCTTTAATTTCAGCCATATCTCTGCTAAGAGCCGAAATTTGTTCATTCAGCGCAGAAATCTTCTTTTCGTAGGCATCTTTTATTTCTCTAACAGCCAGAAGATTTTTTTCTTTTTCATCATGAAGCTCCGCAAGAAGCTTTGAAAGTTTTGCCTCATAAAGATCAATATTCTTTTTATTCTCTTCTGAAAGCTGTTTTTCCTTATCGCTTCCGCTCTGCTTCAGTATTTCGTTCTGTTTTAAAAGAGCCTGATATTTTTCTTCCGCAGATTTATCTTTCTTTTTCATCTCGTCATTGAGCGAATCAATCTTTTTCTGCAAAGATTCAATTTCATTCTGAAGCGAAGAAATTCTGCCGTTGAGAGAGGCGCTTTGATTATCAAACTGCCTTTTCAAGGCTTTTATCTCAAGCTCAAGAGCAACCTTCTGATTGTATAAAGTATTATACTCTGAATCAGTCTTAAACAATGAAAAACTATAAACAGGTATCAGAATAGCGGCAGCAATTATTATTTTTTTCATGAATCCCCCTTATAAATCTGCAGTTTAAAAACTTTTATTTCACAGATTCTTCATAAGCTGTTTTAGCTTTATTCATCTTTTCTTCCGATATTTTACAATCAGCAGTTCTGTTCTGAACATCATCCTTCTTTGAATCGAAATATTTTTTATACTCCTCTTCATCAATTAGGCCGTCTTTGTTTTTCTTGAATTTATCCAGAAATGATTTTTCTTTCTTCTTATCCGCATCGGAATCTTTTTTATTTTTAAGCTGTTTAATCTGATAAGCTCTTGCAATCTTAGCTTTTTCATAATTAAGTTCTGCGGCAAGAACATTAAGTTTTGCGGATTCAAGCCGATTAATATTATCTCTATGTAAATTCAAAGCATCGGCATATGCGAGTTTAATTTTCTGTTTACTTATTTTGGAGTCAGTGACTGCAAGCTCATTCTGTGCTGACGACACTGCATTTTCGTCCTTGGATGCTTTAGCAACTTTAAGTTTTTCATCATTCAGAGATTTCTCTTTCTCCAGAATCGACAAAGCGCCCTTTTCCTTTACTATATCCTGTTTAGAATTATTTAAATCATTTATTGATTTTTCAAGTATTTTATTCTGTTCGATTATTCTGTCTTCAAGAGATTCAATCTTTTGAGTCTGCTCAGGCGTTTTTTCTATCAATAGCGATTCGTCAATAATATCAGGCTTAGAAGCACATCCTGCACACAGAATAAATAACATAACAGTGAATAACTTTTTCATTTTTCCCCCTTTTAAAACAAAATGAAAACTCCCGGAAAATATCCGTCAAGAGCCTTTTCTTCTAATTACCGAAATCGGACTTATAATAATTTACTTTCGAAAAAATCTTTTAAAATTTATTCTGCCATTAATATAAATCAAAGTACCTGCAGAAAACAGAACAAAAAATGTTGAAATTACAAACACAAAATAGTATTTTATCGTCCATCCTAGAGACACCACTATTCTTTGAATAAATGAAATATCTTTTTTTCCGCTCTCTTTCAGGGTAAATTTGACAGTACAGAACTCATTCAAGTTATCATAACTTCCAAGCTGAACACCGAGCGTCTGAAGCTCTTTTTCAACCTCAAGAATCCGGTTCTGAAGTTTAATAAATTCATCAATATTTCCGTTTCTGTTTTTCAACTCAAGAAGGGATGAACGCATTTTCTCAAGCGAAGTCTGCGAAGCGTTTAATTTAAGAAAATCATTGGTCTTGTCGGTTTTAGTAATTTTACGGAAAGTTATATTTCCGATTTTAAGTATTTCATCATAAAGCGTTTCAAATTTATCCGGCTGAACTCCGATAATAAGATTCAACTCGCGCTTGCCGGGATTTCCGTTTTTCTGTTCAAGCTGAATGACCGCATTATAATTTTTTATCGAATCGCGGATCTTTTTCTCGTCTTGTTCAAACTTTGATGAAACGGAATTGACGTTTGCGATTTTTTCATATTTCTGGTCTATACTGGCAGGTGAACCCTGCGGCAAACCTTCTTTTGTAACTTTGATTTTATCTGACGCATAGTTACGCACAGATTCCATAACCGCCTCATTATCAGAAAACACTGTATATGAAGAATCTGAATATTTTGCGTATCCGTAAATGAAACGAAGCACAAACATTAAAACAAAAACTGAGGCATAAAATATAATAATATTTTTCTTTTTCATAAAACCCCCGAATTACTTCCAATAAGACAGTATGCTTCAAATGTCAAGTCAATGAATTTGCTTCCTGCACCTATTCGGCTATACCGGAAATTTATGATGAGAATTATGTCTTAAAAAATGCGACGCTTTCGGCAAGTGAAACTGCGGTTTCGCTTGAAAGAACAGCCTGACCGGTCAGCATTTCGTACTTCGCGGCATTACGCTGAAGAACGTCATTAAGCATATTTACAGACTGAACGGCGGATTCAAACGCGTTATTAAGTTCTTCTATCGAATTTTTAATCAGGGTGTATTCTCTTTGAACATCCTCATATTCAGTCCATATTGCGGAATTCTTTGATCTTTGAACATAAAGATTATCAGATAAGGAATCAATAGATTTTACAATACTCTGAATTCCGAATATAATTTCTCCGAATAATCTGTTATTTTCTTCAATTTCAACAAGTCCGCCTTTTATTTCCCTGTCATTAAATGAAATTAAATCCGAGATGGTTTTTATACTTGAAGCAGTTTGATCAGCAAGTTTGGAAATTTCTTCTGCTACTACAGCGAAACCTTTACCCGACTCTCCTGCTCTCGCGGCTTCAATAGATGCATTGAGCGATAAAAGATTTATCTGTTCAGAGATATCATTAATAATATCAACTACCCCTTTCATCTGAGATGAACTGTTGTGTATTTTAGAAATTCGGTCGGTAATTTTTTCGAGACTCTTTTTGCCTGAAAGCGTCTTTTCGGATAATGAATCCGTTATAGATTTTGTTGATGAAACTGAATTATCCATCACTCCGACAGTATCCGAAAGGTCTGACATTTTCGAATGAAGGGAAAGCATATTTGAACGCTGATCTTCCGCACTCAAAGAAAGCGAGTCCATGCCAGTCAGAATTTCTTCAATGGTCGCTGAAATTTCTTCAAGCGACGCAGCCTGTTCTTTTGCATCGTCATGAAATTCTTCAATCATAATAGAAAGATCAGTTGAAGATTTTTTGAGATTTTCAGAAGCCCGAAAAACATCTTTAATTGCCGAACGTATCTTTGCCGCAAAAAAGAGCATGGCCTCAATTATACGGCCGAGTTCATCCCGACCGATACGTATTCCCGAATCAACGGTCAAATCGCCGCCGGAAAGCTTTTCGGCAATATCGCGCGAAGCATTTACTGAATTATTGACCGACCTGACGAGATAAATGATGGAGAAAAGTGAAATCAGTATAAATACCGAAACAACCGAAAGCGTTATCATTTTGTTTTTTTCAAAACGGGCGACTCTCGCCTTGAGAAGTAAATCAAGCATATCGAGTGATGAATCGTAAAGCGCGAACTGCGCTGAATATCCGGATCCGATTTTTTTCTTTAAAATGGAACGGTCATCAGTGCTTAAAGTTCCGATTGATACCGATTTAGCGATTAGCAATGAAATTTCTGAAAATGCCTGATTCCTTTCCGATATGAGCGGCTCGAGTTTCGGTTTAATTATTTTTCCTTCAGATGAATCATTTTCATATGCTACAAGAAAACTTTTATTTGAATTTTCCACATTAGAAGCAATTAATCCGTTCAGAACGGTAAGATCTATTTTCTGTTTCTCTGAAAGATTATCAGAAGTGATTCCGCTGATGAGACTATATGCCGAATCGAGAAGAGTCAGCGATTCAGGAACACGGAGAAGCGTGAAATCCATAAGATAATAACTGTCGAGATCAGGATCAAGAATCAGGTTGGAAGTATCTCCGATACGGGACCAGTAATCTCTGATCCTTTGATGAAAAGCATCATAACCGGAAGAAGAAATATTCTTCCAAGATTCTTCTAAGTCATCAAACTGTTTTTTTTGAATCATGTCAGAATAAGGATCTGATTCTAAAAGAGATTTATTTTTATTCTTAATTTCCATTATAGAAGAATCAATCACGGCAATTGATGCTGAAGCATCATTTTTATCAAGAATATCCCGGTGGTAATACAGAGTGGTTTCCATCAGAACTCTTACAATCCGCAGTATTTCATTGCCGTAAAATTCTTTTGTTCCGAAACGAATCGCGATATTTTTTTCTGTAACAAAAAAATATAGAAGAAGCACAATAGGTATGGTAAACATTACAGAAACAAAAAAAAGCTTGTACCTGATCATCACGTTTTTGAGGCTCATCGTGTTACCCTGCCTGCCGCGCAAAACCGTAAGAAGATATCGCGCATAATCTTTTGCAATGCCCGCAAAAACATTTTTCAAGAAGAATTTCATTTTCGTCATTGCAAATCATGATTATTTACAAAGCCGAAACAATTAATTAAAATCATGAAGGAATTATAAATTTACAACAGTTAATGCGTCACAACTCTAAACATCATTTAAAATAATAATTATCAAAATCTTGACAAAGATCTGCCAATCAGCTAATCAGAAAAAATGAACATTAAGACAGATAGACTTAACCTCAGAAAATTTACTCTTCAGGATGTTGATAGAATTTTCGAAATCACCAGAGAAGATTTCATACTCAAGTGGATGCCCGACTGGGGCATGAGCAGAAAAGAATTAACGGATCTATTAAACTGGTACATTTCATGCTATAACGATCCGGCAAACATGCGCACCATGCTTGCAGTAGAACTGACTGAAACTTCAGAAATGATAGGAATGATAGGCTGTGGTCACAAAGCAGAAGTCGACGATGAAATTGAGATGGCATATTTCATCAGCGAGAAATATGCCGGAAAGGAATATATGACAGAAGCCGCTTCCGCTTTTTCGAAATGGGTTTTGGAAAACAAAAAAATCGATTATCTGATGGCAATAGTAGAGCCTGACAATATTCCTTCAGAGAAAATAATAAATAAATGCGGATTCAAAAAAATCCGCACTATAGAAATCATCAATTCAGGAGAAACCGAACCGAAAGAATTTTTATATTACCGGCTTTACCGGTAATATAGATTTTACGAAAGGAGCTTAACGACAGGCGCGTAATCAGGCTCCTGTGCAATCTCGGGAACCTGCTCGGTATAAATTATTTTTCCGGTTTCATCAATCACTATAACCGCACGGGAAAATATTCCGGCAAGCGGACCGTCTATAATTCGTACGCCGTAATCTTCGCCGAATTTTCTGACGCGCATTTCACTGAGAGAAATTACATTATTCAGTCCCTCGGCACCGCAGAAACGCTGGTGTGCAAACGGAAGATCAACAGAAATACAAAGAACAACCGTGTTTTTCATTTTATCAAGTTCTGAGTTGAATCGTCTAACTGATGTCGCGCAGACACCCGTGTCAACACTCGGGAAAATATTCATGACAATACGCTTTCCGCTGAAATCCTTGAGAGAAACATCTGAAAGATCCGTTTTGGTGAGTAAAAAATCTTTAGCTTGCGAACCGGTTTCAGGAAGATTTCCGAATGTGTTTATAGTATTACCTTTTAAAGTTATTTTAGCCATATAGCCTCCGATATGAAAAGAATACGTTTATGTAATTCTTATTATACCGTATTAATGACAATTTTCCAGAAAATAATAATTATTTAGTCTTCAGCAATATTCAACTATCAACAAACACAGATTAGTAACACATTCCGAATGCATCGATTTCAACAAATCCTCAAAACCCGCACAACATATATGAACATAAGCGAACTCAAACTGTTTCACATTTGTAAACTTGTTCGCTTATGATAACTTAAGAACCGGTTTATATTGACATAAACGAACATAAGCAAACTATAGCAATCATAAACGAGCTATCAATTAAACAAAGTTCGTTTCAATGAAGCGGCAAACCGCTCAGCAGAGGTGTATGAAACTGTTTATTTGGATTTGCATTTTCCTACTTTCATCCTCAGCAGCTCTCCTTGTAGGGAAATATCCCGTAAGTTTCGTATCTCTTATAAACGGAAACGGAGCATCACCTGAAGAATTAAACACCTTTAAAATGATACTGATAAATTCAAGGCTTCCAAGAATTTTATCCGCACTTCTCATCGGAGGATGCCTCTCTGCAGCAGGAGCAGTCTATCAGGGAATTTTCCGGAACCCGATGGTTTCACCGGATATGCTCGGAGCATCATCCGGGTCAGCGTTCGGAGCGGCTCTCGGAATATTATTTGGTTTTTCAATCAAAGGAGTTGAAGCCCTCTCCTTTCTTACAGGGATCAGCGCAGTTGCGATAACATGGCTAATTTCATCAACCGTATCAAAAGCCCGCTCCTCTCTTGTTTTAATTCTCTCGGGAATTCTGGTATCAACAGTTTTTACGTCTCTTCTTTCTTTAGTAAAATTCACAGCAGATCCATACAGCAAACTTCCGGACATTACATTCTGGCTTCTGGGAAATCTATCTGCCGTAAGTCTATCCGATACTATTTTCGTTTCAGGCTGTGCTCTTATCGGATTTATTCCGCTGTTTCTGATCAGATGGAAAATAAATATTCTCTCGCTAAGCGAAGACGAAGCACGGGCGCTCGGTATGAATACCACGGCTTACCGGATTTTAATCATAGCATGCGCCACGCTTATGACATCAGCGGCCGTTTCCGTATGCGGTCTTATCGGATGGGTCGGACTTGTTGTTCCGCACATAGTCAGAATGATATTCGGTCCGGACTATAAAACTCTTGTGACCGCATCCGTGATAGTCGGAGGCATATATCTTCTGACAGTGGACACTCTTGCAAGATATGTTCTATCGATAGAAATACCGCTCGGAATTCTTACCGCAGTTATCGGTGCTCCTTTTTTCATCTACCTGATGACAAAGACAGAAAGAGGCTGGTCATGATTCTTGAAACCAAAAATCTTTCATGCGGATATTCAGGAAAAGCTCTAATTAAAAATGTTAATCTGAAAATTTCTTCAGGAGAAACTGTTTCTCTTCTCGGCCCGAACGGCGTCGGCAAAACAACTCTGTTTAAAACTCTTCTTGGATTATTAAAACCGGTTAACGGATCCGTCCTTATTGATGACGAAAACCTCGATAGCATGAGCGCATTTTCACGTGCTTCATCCATTGCCTATGTACCGCAGGCAACAGAAGTATTTTTTCCATACAAAGCCGAAGAAATCGTGATGATGGGAAGAGCACCGCATATCGGATTCTTCGGAACACCTTCAAAAAACGATTATAAACATGTCGATGAAGCACTGACAACACTCTCAATTCAACCGCTTGCAAAGCGCGTTTTCACGGAACTCAGCTCCGGAGAAAAACAGCTCGTTCTGATTGCAAGAGCAATAGCTCAGCAGTCCGGATTTCTGATACTCGACGAACCCACATCCAATCTTGATTTCGGAAACCAATCATATGTAATCTCCGAAATAAAAAAACTCAGCGCACACGGAATCGGCATAATTATGACAACACATCATCCGAATCACGTTTTCGAATCTGAAGGAAATGTAATTCTAATAGATAATCAAAGAAATATCCGCATCGGAGAAAGCAAAGAAATTATGACAAAAGAAAACTTAAGAACAGTTTACGGCATCAATGTTGAAATAGCGACACATGAATCCGAGCACGGAAGCAAACACTGTTACTGCGTGCCTGTCGGATGCAAAAGGAGCACAATATGAAGAAATCAGCAATAACCTTGATTCTTTTTTGTGCGGCTTTAACCGCCTGCGGAAATTTTTCAGGAGAAATTTCCGGCAAACGAGAATTCACAGACATGGCAGACAGAAAAATTCTCGTGTCTGAGAATGTGACTAAAATTTTTTCAACCTCCCCCATGGGAACAACTCTCGCATACAGTTTCGATCCCGAACTTTTAATCGGATGGAACTACAAAGTCAACAAAGAAGATTCTGAATACATGAATGAAAAATACCGCGAACTTCCTGAACTCGGAGGATGGTTCGGAAAATCTGCGGGGGTGAATCTCGAGATAATCGCGGCGGCAAAACCCGATTTAATAATCAGTCTATCAACATCATCCGACGGTTTTGAAAAAGACAAATCACTTACAATCAGTTCAAAAACCGGAATACCGGTCGCGGTATTCAACATGAAAACAGTTGAAGATATTCCTGCAGTTTTCGAAGCCATGGGCGAACTGACAGGAAACAAAAAACGTGCTGATATCCTAAAAGCATATACTCAAAGAATAATCAACCGCGCGAAAAAAATATCAGCATCAGCACCGGAACAACGCAAAGTCCGCGTTTATTACGCCGAGGGTTTAAAAGGTTTGAATACCGAACCCGATCAGTCAATGCACTCAGAACTCATCAAATTCTGCGGCGGTCACAATGTCGCCCAAATCAAAGAAAATGACATGGGCGGATACGGAAACACTCCCGTTTCGATGGAACAGGTCGTAGTTTGGAATCCTGAAATTATTCTGATATCTGATTATCTCGGAAAAGACGGCGGAATGAAAGGATGGAACGACATCATCAACAACAATCCTCTATGGAACAAAATTGACGCTGTCCGAAACGGAAAAGTATATATTGTTCCGCGCTCTCCTTTTCAATGGATAGACCGTCCGCCTTCAGTCAACCGCATTGCCGGTTTAATCTGGCTTCCTTATATTTTTTATCCCGATCTGTGCAGTTATGACATCAAAAATGAAATTAAGGAATTCTATTCAATCTTCTACGGAAAGAAACTCAGCGATACCGAAGCAGAGGAACTCTTATCCGCAAACATCTACAGCAAAAAAACAAAAAGGAATATAGAGAGGTAAAACATGAAACGAAAACTGATTTATTTGGTTTCCGCTATCCTTATCACCGCATCTCAAATAGATGCACAAACAGAGGATAAAAAAACAGCGGAATCAGGATCGAAAGAAAAAGTAAAAAAATTTGAAGCAGGAGAAATCGTCATAAGCGGAAAAAAAATTCCGGCTATCGACAAAGCTTCAACACAAAGCGTTATATCATCAAAAGATATAGACGCGCATAATGACAAGAACCTTGCAGACACGCTTCAGCTTATTCCCGGCATGTCGACCTATCAGCACGGAAAGGGACATATTCGCTACAGAATGCGCGGATTCGAAATGCCGTATGTGGCTCTTCTTGTAGACGGGATTCCAGTCTCCGATGTGTACGAAGCAAATGTCGACATTTCAAAGATTCCGGTTATGAATGCATCCGAAATAATCATAAACAGAGGAACATGTTCAGCTCTTTACGGAACAATGGGCAGCGTCGGATCAATAAACATCATCACCAAAAAACCGGTTGAACTCTATGCAAAAGGCAGTGCCGAGTACGGATCAAACGGAGACTTCACTTTTAACGGCGCTCACGGAAATACTATCGGCGGATTTTACTACTGGCTCACAGGAACAGTAGAAAGACAATCCCCCTACGAAGTATCCGGGAAGCTGACTAAAAGCGAACGGAAAAAATGGGTCAACAAATTCATGCCGGATTCTGGCCTGGGATACACAACCGACTTGTCGGGCATATCATCTGACACATATCTTAACGATACAAGCGAGTGGCCGCACCAAGAGATGTTTAAATACGGAATATCCGGCAAAACCGGCTACGAAATTAATGACGATATTGAAGCAGGTATTTCTTCAAATTTCAATTACAGCATAGCAGATAGATACAGCGTATCACTTTCAAACACTGAGGAATTTTCAAAACATACATGGCCGGGTTCCGATCCGAAGATGTCTCTGAGCAGTAACTCTTTCAGCTGGAAAAAAATTTATTCCGTCAACGCCGCGCCGTATATTCAGGTTAAGGGAGATAAAGCCAGATTGAAGGCAAACATTTTCTACACTCACAATTATGAATATCTTGATGGATATCAGGACGAAGACGAAACCATTCCGGTTAGAGGATGGGGAGGAGCTCATTCAAACTGGCAGAATACCTCATCAGGATTTAATATCTTTCCGTCATACTCATTAACAGAATGGAACACTCTAAACACCTCCTTACTATTCAGATGGGATAAACATCTTGAAAGAGTGCAGGCTGACAGTGATTTCGTCGGTAAGGGAGCAGACGGAGGAGGAGCAGATGCGGCATTCGCTCTTGCCGGTAATTCGTGGTTTGACACCAAACTTATGGAAGGAAAACAAATTACAGTCGCTGTAGAGGATGAAATTGATTTCTACGAACTTGCACAAATACCTGCGGAGGTAAGCATCGGAATTTCGTATGACGCACAAAAACTCACCAAATTCAAGTCACGTTCCCAGATAATGAGCATGGGACGCGTTTCACAATACGGCGATTCGATGGAAGATCAGTATATAGCAGATAGTGATTCAAAAATATGGGGAACCCGTGATTCTTTCAGCCCTGTTTTAGGTGCTGCATTTGAACCAATGAAAGACTTTCTTCTTTTGAGATCATCAATATCTCAAAAAACAAAACTTCCGACGATGTCGCAATATGCAAACGTATATGAAGACACTGACGAAGGGTTAAAACCTGAGAAATCTTTAAACATCAACACCGGATTTGAATTCTTTTTTATTCAAAAAACCATCAGCCTGAGGACAGATTATTTCTACAGCAGATTCAAGGACAAACTTGCTACAATCTATGATGCAGATGATCCGTCCGTAAAAAAATATACTAATATAAAAGGTGAAACTCATCAGGGCATAGAACTTATAGTAGACGGTACTTTTGCAGAAATCGCGGATATAATGGATATTTCATCAAGCTTCTCATACACCTACCTCAGAGTCAGAAATCTCGACACAGGTGAAGATGATTCAACAATCAACAAAGGAGAAAAAATTGCAGATATACCGGAACATCAGCTGACACTTGACCTCCGCTTTGAATTTAAATCAAAGACATCAGTTGACATATTCGGAAGTTATACTGCAAACGCTGTTAAATATGCAATGAAAAGTAATCCTTCGTCAACAGACGAATTTTCAACAAGTTATTACAAAACAGTCAAACTTCATGACCCTTTGATGCTGAACATGAAAATTTCTCAAAAATTTCTCAATCACTATGAAGGATACGTGATGTGCAAAAATATCCTCGATGACTATGCAGCGGATCCCTTCAATCCGGGACCGGGAAGAACATTTTATTTTGGAATGAAAGGAGAACTCTGATATGGAAACAACTTATACCGTTAAATCAATCGGTTCAGTTAGCACAAAATACAGGAAATTCAATGATAAGTGCGATTATCAAAATGACATAAACAAAATCATCATTGATGAACAATATGAAGAAGGCCTTCTTGGAACAGAATTGTTTTCAAATCTCTTCTGCATCTACTATCAACACCTTCAGGAAGACTGGAAAACTTTTGCTGGATATTCCGAAAACGAGCAAATACTCAAACTTCCTCTTACGAGGGAGCCGACATGCAGAGGAATTTTTTCAAAACGTTCACCTGCAAGACCGGCTAAACTCGGTTCATGCATCGTCACTCTTGTTAAAAGAGAAGGCCGCGTTCTATTCGTAAAAGGTTTAGATGCACTTGACGGATCACCGATCATAGACCTGAAGCCGTATGTTCCTCAGTTCGATGCTTTTCCGCTCGCAACAGCGCCGATGCACTGGTGCGTATCACAGACTGAAATGCTTCACTCTTCCCGCTCGATTCACTGGGATATGGTGAACGTAACCATGACTCTCGGATTGCGCGCCGGAATCAAAGCGATGAAGCTTCTCGACATGTCGCGCGGAGACCCGTCTTCAGCATGCGTTACCGGTTCGGCGTTTTTCGCGCACGGCGTCGAAGCCGCTACAGGATGCTCAGTAATAAAAGAAACGATGCAGCTCAATGAAACAGAAGCGTCCGGCGAACAGTGGATATTGACCTTATTCGGAAAAGCAAAGCAGGCTGAAATAATAATCCGTGATGCGGTATATTCAGGCGCGGATGAAGTTATTTCACTTGATGATGATATTCTTTTTGAGAAATGCAATGTCAAAGACATCTGAAAACACAAAAACATATCTTGCGGCATTCTCAACACTGAGTGAAGTTAATGCCGTTAAAAGATCTTTTCCTGGAACTTTTTTCCCGATGAAACAAACTCCGTCATGCATATCGCACGGCGGATGTTCTTTCGCTCTTGAGCTAAGTCGGGATAAAGCAATTGAGGTAATAAAATCAGCCGAAGCAAAAAATATCCGATTCATTCTGTATTCAATTGAATACGGAACACGGATAAAATATACACTGATTGAAAAAAATGGCGGCGACTATGATTTATCTTAATAACGCAGCAACTTCATGGCCGAAACCGGAATCTGTTTACACTTCGCTCAACTTTCACACCAGAAGTTTCGGCGCAGGATTCGGACGCGGAAATGACAAGAGCTCGGAAATCAGTTCGGGTATCATATATGAATGCAGATGTGCCGTATCCGAACTTTTCGGAATCACATGTCCCGAACGGGTCATATTTACACAAAACGCAACGGATTCAATAAACATTGCCCTGAAGGGATTTCTCAAATCTGGAGATCACGTAATAGTAAGCTCTACGGAACACAATTCGATTATGCGCCCCTTGGTAAAAATGAAGAACTCAGGCAAAATTGATTTTTCAGTTGCGGATTGTTCAAAAGAAGGAAAAACACATCCGGAATCCGTCAGAAAACTAATCCGTAAAAACACCGCGCTCGTCTCAATGATTCATACGTCAAATGTCACGGGAACAACTAATGACATTGAAGCGATCGGCAATGAATGCGGGAAATCAGGGATTCCATTAATGGTCGACGCATCTCAAAGCGCAGGCATTTATGATATAGATGTGAGACGTGACGGAATCAGCATTCTCGCCATGCCGGGCCACAAAGGACTTCTGGGACCGCAGGGAACAGGCTTACTGTATTTAGACCCTTCAATAACAGTAGACAGCATCCGCGAAGGCGGCACCGGAAGCTTCTCAAAAAATCTTCTGCAGCCGGACGAACTTCCGGATAAGCATGAAAGCGGAACACAGAATTTTCCTGCAATAGCCGCACTTCTTGAAGGAATCCGCTTTATCTTTAAATTGAAAACCGCTTCAATACGCTCGCATTTATTTGAACTGACCGATGAGTTGCGCAAAGAACTTCGAAAAGTGCCTGGAATCAACGAATTCGGTGATACAGAAAACCCATCATCTATTTTTGCATTTAACGTAGACGGAATCGATACTTCGGAAATCTGTTCACATCTTGCAGATAAGGACATTTCGGTGCGTGGAGGTTTTCATTGTTCATACATGGCACACAAACACTACGGGACTTTAAACAAAGGAATGATACGAATCAGCCCTGGGATATTCACTAATTCCGGTGAAATTCAGTCATTCATAAAAATACTTAATAAACTATTCTAAAAGGAGAATACAATGATCTGGGATATTTACGATGAACTTATTGAACAAGTGCCTTCTAATATGACACTCAAGCGTTTTCTTTCAGCATCACACTGGAATCTTGCAGAAACCGATGCGATAGGAATGTCCATGGTGCCCCGCGAAGGAAACGGAAGAGTTGCCGGTATGGGAAGTTTTTCAGGAATGAACGCAAAAGATGCCGCCGCAAAAATTAAATCATGGAACAATCACGAAGCTGCGTTCGGCCTTTCTGTAATTAATTCGGTTATCAATAATCCAGATAGAATATTTGCACTTACAGAATATGAAATAGAAAAAGATTCAAATGTAAGTTTATTTGATTATATGCGCGAAGATCTGCGCGGCAAGAAAGTTGCGGTCATCGGTCACTTCTGCGGAATCGATTCACTTAAAGAAATCTGCGCATTATCCATTCTGGAACGTTTTCCGCAGCCGGGAGATTTTCCTGATCCGGCATGCGAATACATTCTGCCTGAACAGGATTATGTTTTCATAACCGGAACAACTTTAATAAACAAGACACTGCCCCGCCTTCTTGAACTTTCAAAAAATGCTCAAGTTGCAATTGTCGGCCCGAGCACTCCGATGAGCGGCATATTATTTAAACACGGTGCAAGCATCGCAGCCGGCACTGCAGTATTGGATAAGGAAAAAGTATGGAATCTTATTCAGGAAGGTGATCAACACAGATTCTTTTCTGAAGGAGGTCAAATGATAAAAATATCTCTCAAAAGACCGCTTTAAAAGCGGTCTTAAAAAATACAATTAAACTGCCGTAATTTTTACACCCATGTCTGCCGGTTTTGCATGAAAAAGTGAGGAAGTCACAATTCCGTCAACTCCCGACAAAGCGAAATCTGAAACATTGACGTCTGTAATTCCGCCTGCGGCAAGAAGCACAATATCATTCCTAATCGATCTCAAAACAGTTACGTATTCAGTTAATTTCTGCGGATTAACCTTATCGAACTGAATGCCGTCGATTCCGCTTTTTGCTAGATTTACCGCATCTTCAATATTATCGGTTTCAGCAATAATTTTTTTTTCAGGTGCACGCTTTTTATAGAGATGAATATTCTCGATAAATTTCTCACTTCCGCCGGCAAACGGCAAATGCTCTTTAAAAACAAGAATCGATTCTGAAAGACCTAAGCGATGAGGGAGTGCCCCGCCTGATAGAATTGATTTTGTAACAAGACTCTTTGTTCCCGGAAAAGATTTACGCGTTGTAAGAATTTCAACATGAGATGCGACCTTCTTTGCGGCATCGATAAGTCTTTTTGTTTTTGTCGCAATCCCCGAACAATATTCAAGAATATTCAGAGAGACTTTCCATGCCTGATGAATGTTTTCAGAATTTCCTTCTGCCGAAAGAAAAACTGAAGAAGCACTAACTTCACTTCCTGACGGATTAAAAATTAGCGGAACAAGATTAAACCTGCTGAAAATCCGGCAGACTTCCTCAGTTCCGCAAATAACGGTATTATCTCTAGTATAAAACTCTATTTTGCCGCAAATACCGATTATCTGAAGCACGGAAGATGTCAGATCGAAATAAGGAATATCCTCTAAAATAAAATCATCAATTTCTTTCTCGCTAATATAAACCATCATTTCCGTCCTTCAAATAAGATAGAATTTACTTTCCGATAATGACTTCGGTTGATTTAATAATGGCAGTAATCTCATCTCCTACTTTAAGAGAAAGATCTTCAACTGATTCTTTGGAAATTAATGATGTAAGATAATTTCCGCCTGCAATTTCAATTTTAACTTTCGCCATAACCGTACCAAAATCAATTCCTGTAATCTTTCCTTTGATCTGGTTTCTTGCGCTGATTTTCATAGAGCCCCCTGAATTAGTTCGTAAAAGATTCCGTGATTTGATTAAAAATTAATCCCAACGTTAACTTACGTAAAAAACGTCCTTTTACATGCTCAGTCAAGTTTATTTATGCTACATTATGTTTGTTTTTGTTTATTTTACTTCATTTTAACAAAAAGTACTTGTAGAATTTTTTTCAAAATAAATCTCTAAACAAACGAGGTCTGATATGTCTGACGAAAAATCACTCACTCCGCAGGAAGTAGCCGATATTCTTAAAATCGCGAAAACAACCGTCTACGAAATGATTAAACGCGGAGAATTGCCGTGTTACCGCATCGGAAGAAAAGTCAGAGTCGAACACAGCGATCTTATCAAATTCAGACAGAAGAAAAGTTTTCCGTCTGAAACAAAATCAGAAATCATTCAAAACAATATTTTCCCCGAAGCTTCTCAGTCATCACCGCAAAACGGAATTAGAATGATAATCGCCGGACAGGATATTTCTCTAGATATACTTTGCCGTCACATCGAATCGCGGGTCGGCGGAATAATGTGTCTTCGCTCATACATCAGCAGTTACAACGGCTTGGTCTCACTTTACAGAAGAGAAATCGACATTGCAAGCGTTCATCTTTGGGATGAAAAAACTTCTCAATACAATACACCGTTTGTCAGATACCTCATGCCCGGAATACCGTGCACAATGATTCATGTCGCGGAAAGAAATACAGGATTTTACGTTAAAAGCGGAAATCCGAAAAAGATCGAATCATGGAAGGACTTTTCACGACATGATATTTCAATGGTCAACAGAGAAAAAGGTTCCGGGGTTAGAATATTAACCGACCAAAAACTCGCGGCGCTCAAAATATCACCGTTATCAATAAACGGATATACAAGAGAGTCGCAGAGTCACCTTGCCGCAGCAGGAATTGTTACCCAAGGAGGTGCGGATATTGCCGTTGGAAACGAAAAGTCTGCATCTCAAATAAAAGGCATTGATTTTATCCCGCTACAGAGCGAGAAATATGAGATAGTTATCAGAAAAGAAGATTTCTCAAAACCGCAGTTCAGGGTAATTCCCGAGATACTTTCATCAGAAGAATTCAGAGGTGAGCTTCAAGCTATTGGAGAATATGATCTCTCACTAACCGGAAAAATAACAAATATATAATAACAGAACGGCATTATACCGTCCTGTTATTATATGAATCATAGAGCCTTTTCAAGCATTGCATTCATCGCTTTCGCAAATGATGCAGTGTTGTCGATTTTTCCGCCTTCAAGCATCATCGCCTGAACAAAAAGGAGATTAACGGTGTTTTCAAGAACAGCTTCATCAGAATTTGTTTCAAGCTTTTTGATAATAGCGTGATTCGGATTGATTTCAAATACCGGTTTCACTTCACCGCCGCTTTGACCCATCGCTTTAAGCATTGCCTGCATTTGAAATGAGGGATCGGTTGAATCCGCCACAACACAGCATGGAGAATCGGAAAGACGTGATGAAGCCTTAACATCTTTAACCTTGTCTCCGAGAATTTTTTTAATCTTCTCGATTACATCTTTAGCACTTTCCTCGCTTTTCTTTTCATCTTCAGTTTTAAGTTCATCAGCAGAATCTGTACGATTCACAGCTTTGAGATCAAAATCCTTATATTTAAAAAGAGAAGGAATAATGATCTCATCGATTTCATCATCCATAATAAGAACTTCGATGTCTTTTTTGCGGTAATATTCAAGAAGCGGAGAATTTTTCAGATTTTCTTCAGTACCGCCGGTAATATAGTAAATGGATTTCTGGTCTGAAGTCATAGAAGAAACATATTCAGCAAAAGAAACATATCCTTCTCTTTTTGTCGATTTGAAACGAACAAGTTCAGTGAGAGTTTCACGGTTTTCAAAATCCTGATACAAGCCTTCTTTCAGCGGTTTGCCGAATTCTTTATAGAAATCAGCATATTTTTCTCTGTCTTTTGAAAGGGTTTCAAATTCACTGAGAATTTTTTTCACTGAATTACTGCGGATCTTCGCCATGACTTTATTCTGCTGAAGAATCTCCCGGCTGACATTAAGCGGAAGATCCTCGGAATCAATTACACCTTTTACGAAGCGAAGATAAACAGGCATAAGTTCTTTTTCATCATCAGTGATGAAAACCCTTTTCACATAGAGCTTCACGCCTGCCGCATAATCGGAACGGAAAAGATCAAAAGGAGCTTTCTTCGGAATGAAAAAAAGCGTCGTGTAATCAAGAGTTCCTTCAGCTCTAGTATGAATGTGAAACATAGGGTCTTCGAAATCACCGGAAAGCGATTTATAAAATTCGTTGTAATCTTCATCCTTAAGTTCGGACTTGCTTCGCTTCCAAAACGCACTCGCAGAATTTATCTGCGCAGTAACAGTTTCTTTCTTTTCATCTTTTTCATTTTCGTATGTCAGATAAATCGGGCAAGCTATGTGATTTGAATATTTTTTGATCAGCTGTTCTATCTGCCATCTGTTGGCATATTCCGCGCCGTTTTCATTAAGTTTAAGTATTATAGTAGTACCGTGAGAAGATCTTTCATCCTCTGTTATTTCAAAACCGGTTTTTCCGTCACTCACCCACTTATACGCTTTATTCGTTCCGGCCTTTTTTGATATAACTTCAATTTCATCCGCAATCATAAACGAAGAATAAAAACCAACACCGAACTGACCGATGAGATTAGAATCTTTCTTCGCATCACCTGTGAGTTTCTCAATAAAATTCTTTGTTCCGGAACGCGCGATAGTACCAAGATTCTCAGTTAGATCTATTTCATCCATTCCGATTCCGCTGTCGGACACGGTAAGAGTTTTTTTGCCGTCCGAATCAGAAAAGCTGATATCGATTCTTCCGTCGAAATCGATATTCTTATACGCGTCATCTGTAAACTTTAGATACTTCAGCTTATCAATCGCGTCTGAGGCGTTGGAAACGAGTTCGCGGAGAAAAATCTCTTTGTGCGAATAGAGAGAATGAATGATGAGATGAAGCAGTTTGTCAACTTCAGTCTGAAACTGATGTTTCATGAATCCTCCGAAATATTTGTTTATTTTTTAACTCTGAAAAATTCCACAGAGTCTTTTTTGTAATTTCACTTCCATAATGCAAAAGAATAATAAATTCGGCAAATATTTTTATAATAAATATTCTTTCAAGGGGAAATGGCTGTTCGCCGTATTTCAATTAAAAATTTTATATTACTGTCTTTCATCATAAGCTTGGCAAAATAACTAATCGCATAGTTATCCAGTTCAAACTCTAAATTAGTAGTTTTTCTCTCTGACAATAATTTTCCAACGAACTTTTTAATCCAAATATTCAAGATACTTGAAACAGAAACCTTCCCTAACTTCCTTATATCCAAGCAACTCTCATATTCCTCGGCCTCAAAATAAAAGTGAATAAGCTTATACTCTAAGCCCTTCGGCTGATATTTGACATTTCGGAAAAGAACTAACTGATTATTAAAATCATACTGCATCACGGCATTACGTATTATAAATGATATCATTTTCGACAAAGAAATCTTTCTTACCTTACAAGCTCGAACTAAAAGAGAATAAGAAAATAATTCAATATTCGCACTGCTCCTCAATCTCATAAATACCTCCGTAATTAATACGGAAAGCCTCATGTTCATTATCACTTAGATTGCATTTTTTATAAGCTTATCAAGAAAATATCCATGGTCGCAGTAAGATTTACACAATAATCTCAAAACTAATGTATATTGCGATTTTATTGCCGCCAGAACAATGATTCTTATCTCCAAAAAAAAGATTTGCAATAACAAACATCTTTGTTCTCTTATACCTATTATAAGCCTTTTCCCAAATGGAGGACACATGAAATACTTAACCCTTCTATTCTTACTGGCAAGCAGCGTACTGTATTCATCCGATGTTAATGAAAATTTTCTCAAAGCGGTTCAGCAGAATGATCTTGAAAAAATAAAATCAGCACTTGCTTCAAAAGCCGACATAAACGCATCAACTTCTGGAGGTAATACAGCCCTTCTCATCGCATGCAGAAACAGAATCGCTTACCGCAAAATCGACATAATAGAATTTCTTCTCACCAAAAACATCAACGTAAATGCAGTAGATAATAACGGAGTTTCGGCTCTAAACATTTCAGCAAGATACGGAGATGCTGAAGCGGCAAAACTTCTTATAGATAAAAAAGCCGATATTGAACTTGCCGACAATATCGGAACTACTCCCCTCATGATATCGATATATTTTTCGAAAAATTCCGTAGCAGTAATTCTAATTGAAAACGGCGCAGACGTAAATAAACCCAATAAAAACGGATTTACACCTCTCATGGCGGCCAGCTCGACAGGCAACACTGAAATGGTAAAGCTTCTTCTCGAAAAAAATGCGGATCCGTCGGCAAAAGACAATGGCGGACTTGATGCAGCCTATCTTGCTTCAAAAGATGAAATCAAAACTCTGTTAAAAACTGCTCTTTCAAAAATAAAAAAAAAGTGAGGCAAAACCTCACTTCAAGTTAATCAGTCAATTTTCAGAATCGTTAGAAACGCTTCCTGAGGAATCTCAACATTCCCCACCATTTTCATTCGTTTCTTTCCTTCTTTCTGCTTCTCAAGCAGTTTCCTCTTACGTGAAATATCACCGCCGTAACATTTAGCCGTTACATTTTTTCTTAATGCGGAAATATTTTCACGCGCAACGATCTTTGCTCCGATTGCAGCCTGCAATGGTATCTGAAACTGATGGCGCGGGATAATATCCTTGAGTTTTTCAATGATTTCCTTTCCTCTATTGTATGCCTTGTCAGTGTGAACAATAAATGAAAGCGCATCGACCGGTTCGGAATGAACAAGAATATCACATTTCACCATTTTAGATTTTCGGTAATCCTTTAACTCATAGTCGAACGAAGCGTAACCTTTCGAATAGCTTTTAAGCTTATCATAAAAATTAAAAACAATTTCCGACAATGGGAGATCGCTATGAATTTCAACCCTGTTCTCATCGACATATTTCATGTCATTTTGGATGCCGCGGCAATCCATAATGAGATTCATCAAATTTCCGATATACTCTTTCGGTGTAATTATTGTCGTAGCAACAAACGGTTCCTCAATGCTTTCTATCATTCCCGGATCAGGAAGCTTTACCGGATTATCTACAACGAGAGTTTCACCCTGAACTGTAGTCACGTGATACTCAACACTCGGAGCGGTAGTAACGAGTGAGATATCAAATTCTCTCTCGAGGCGTTCCTGAATAATTTCCATATGAAGAAGACCGAGAAAACCGCAGCGGAAACCGAAACCGAGTGCGTATGAATTATCCGGCTCAAACAATAGTGATGCGTCATTCAGCTTCAGTTTAGCCAGTGCCTCGCGCAATGCCTCATACTCGTCGGAAAACATCGGATAAAGACCTGCGAAAACCATCGGCTTCGCGTCGCGGAAACCCTTAAGCGGAATAGCGCACGGATTTGAAGCAAGCGTAATAGTATCGCCGATTTTTGTATCTGTAACAGATTTAATATTGGCGATAACATATCCGACTTCACCCGGCAGAAGCCTGTCGCGTTTTTCGAGACTAAGCCTGAAAACACCGACTTCATTCACGGTATACTCCCTGCCGGAAAAAACCATTTTAATGACATCGTCTTTTTTAATTTCACCATCGTATATTCTGACCTTGACGACCGTACCGACATATTTGTCAAAATAAGAATCAAAGATCAATGCAGAAAGAGGTTTATTTATATCTCCCTTTGGAGCTGGAATAAATTCCACGATCTTTTCAAGAAGTTCTTCGATGTTTATGCCTTCTTTTGCAGAAACTGCAACAGCATGTTCAGGATCAAGACCAAGCGTCTTTTCGATGCTGTGTTTGGTTTTTTCAACATCCGCTGCAGGCATATCGATTTTATTTATAACAGGAATTATTTCGAGATCATTTTCCATTGCAAGATAAAGATTCGCGATTGTCTGCGCTTCAACTCCCTGAGTCGCGTCTACAACAAGAAGAACTCCGTCGCATGAAGCAAGCGCGCGCGAAACTTCGTAGGCAAAGTCAACATGCCCCGGTGTGTCGATAAGATTGAAAATGTAGTCTTCGCCGTTTCTCGCGCTATATTTGAGAGTGATGGCATTAGCCTTAATCGTAATTCCCCTTTCACGCTCAATATCCATCGTATCAAGCATCTGATCGACCTTATTACGGTCATCGACAAGACGGCATTTTTCAATAATTCGATCGGCAAGCGTACTTTTCCCGTGATCGATATGTGCAATAATAGAGAAATTTCTTATGTTTTTCATCTTACCCGGCATTCCTTTGAGCTGATTGTTTATAAGGAAACTTTGCCCTTCTACCGGCAAGCATTTTTTAGACCATTCCGAGCAAGCTTCTTTAGCAAGAAAAAACTTCGAACCGGAAAAATCAAATCACACAATCATCACCGGTAAAAAAATTAGTTTATTGAATCATGAAATCATTGTTATATTTCTAAACAAAGGATTTAGACAAGAAATTTTCCCAACTAAAAGGCTAAATCAGCTTAGTTTTCACACTTTTGTGATTTTTTTCACATTTTTAATGTTTTTCAACATATTTTTCTTGACCATGACGAATATTATCAGCATTTTGACCGCAAGAAACCCGATCAGGAGGGGATTATATGAAAAATATCACAAATATTAACGAGCTTGAAGAGCTGATCGAAACCGTAAAATCGGCACAGAAAAAATTTGCTGAATTTACACAGGAGCAGGTCGATGAAATTTTCCGCAAAGCAGCGATTGCCGCAAACGCGGAAAGAATCCGTCTTGCAAAAGAAGCCGTTGCGGAAACAGGCATGGGAATCGTTGAAGACAAGGTTATCAAGAACCACTTCGCCGCAGAATACATCTTCAACAAATATAAAGACTGCCAGACATGCGGAATAATCGAAGAAGATAAATCGTTCGGAATAAAGAAAATCGCCGAACCGGTCGGAATTATTGCGGGTGTTGTTCCGACAACTAACCCGACTTCAACCGCGATTTTCAAGGCGCTTCTCGCGCTCAAAACCAGAAACGCGATTATATTCTCGCCGCATCCGCGCGCAAAAAAATGTACAGCCGAAGCCGCAAGAATAGTTCTTAATGCTGCGGTTGAAGCAGGCGCACCGGAAAACATCGTCGCGTGGATCGATGAACCGACCGTTGAACTCAGCCAGCACTTAATGAAACACAAGGACATCGCGCTCATTCTTGCGACCGGCGGCCCCGGCATGGTTAAGGCAGCCTATTCTTCCGGAAATCCGGCAATCGGCGTAGGCGCCGGAAACACGCCTGCCGTAATCGACGAAACCGCTCACATCAAGATGGCGGTTAATTCTATTCTCATCAGTAAAACTTTTGATAACGGTGTAATCTGCGCGTCTGAGCAGTCTGTAATCGTTGTAAAAGAAAAATACGACGAAGTTAAACAGGAGTTTCTTGACCGCGGAGCTTACATTCTCAATGACAAGGAAAGAAAAAAGGTCGCCGAAACTATCGTCATAAACGGCGCGCTTAACTCTAAAATTGTCGGCCAGTCCGCGTACAACATCGCGAAAATCGCAGGTATAACTGTTCCCGAAACAGCAAAGGTTCTCATCGGAGAAACATCAGAGATCAACGCTGATGAAAGTTTCGCATACGAAAAACTTTCTCCGGTACTCGCACTTTATAAAGCAGAAGACTTCAAAGACGCAGTTGCGAAAGCAGTAGCTCTCATAGAATTCGGCGGCTTCGGCCACACATCGGTTCTTTATACCGACCAGATCATGAATGCCGACCGCGTAAAATATTACGGCGCGCAGATGAAAACAGGACGTGTTCTAATCAACATGCCTGCTTCACACGGCGCAATCGGAGACATCTACAATTTCAGACTCGAGCCTTCACTAACTCTCGGCTGCGGAAGCTGGGGCGGAAACAGTGTCAGTGAAAACGTGGGCGTTAAACATCTCATCAACACAAAGACTGTTGCTGAAAGGAGAGAAAACATGCTTTGGTTCAGAGTTCCTTCTAAAATATATTTCAAATACGGATCACTGCCGGTTGCTCTTCAGGAGCTTGAAGGCAAGAAGCGCGTTCTGATAGTTACGGACAAACCGCTCTTTGATCTCGGCTATACAGATAAGATCACTACCATACTCGACGATCTCAAAATCGACCACGAGACTTTCTATGAGGTTGAACCGGATCCGACATTCGCAACTGTAAACAAAGGACTTCAGATAATGAACGTGTTCAAGCCTGATGCGATAATCGCGCTAGGCGGAGGCTCTCCGATTGACGCGGCAAAAATCATGTGGCTTCTTTATGAAGATCCGAGCCTTAAGTTTGAAGGTCTTGCTTTGAGATTCATGGATATCAGAAAACGAATCTACAAATTTCCTTCAATCGGCAAAAAAGCTACCATGATAGCGATTCCGACTACATCAGGTACTGGAAGCGAAGTAACTCCTTTTGCCGTAGTAACTGATGAAAAAACCGGTTTCAAATATCCGATCGCGGATTATGAACTTACACCGGATATGGCGATAGTAGATCCCGAGCTTACAATGAGCATGCCGAAATCACTTACTGCATTCTCAGGTGTTGACGCGCTCACGCACGCGCTTGAAGCATATGTTTCCGTACTCGCAAGCGATTACACAAACGGAATCGCTCTCGAATCAATGAGACTTCTGTTTAAATATCTGCCGCTTGCATACACAGAAGGAACTACAAACGTCAAGGCTCGTGAAAAAGTTCAATACGCTTCTACGCTTGCGGGTATGGCATTCGCTAATGCATTCCTCGGAATATGCCATTCAACTGCGCATAAGCTCGGCGCGCGTCATCATCTGCCGCACGGACTCGCAAACGCGCTGATGATCACTCACGTAATAAGATTCAATTCAACGGATGCGCCTATAAAACAGACAGCGTTTCCGCAATACAAATATCCGAACGCGAAAGAGCGTTATGCGAAGATCGCAGACTTCCTAGGTCTAGGCGGAAAAACTGCCGATGACAAAGTAAGCAAACTGATCGACGCGATAGAAAAACTGAAAGCCCAGCTCAACATACCGAAAACAATCGCCGAAGCTTCGGTCGGTGAAACAGAATTTTTTGCGGCACTTGATGAAATGAGCGAGCAGGCATTTGATGACCAGTGCACCGGAGCAAACCCGAGGTATCCGTTGATCTCAGAGATCAAGGAGCTTTACACAAAAGCATACCGAGGATAAAAAACACGCCGATAAGCAGGAATATCCTGTTTATTCACACCGATTCATTCCCCTTGACCGGCATTATGCCGGTCTTTTTTTTAGGAGCGACACGATGTCGCTCCACAGCCCGAGAGAGGAGCTTCAGCTCCCAGCGGGAAAACTCAAGCGTTACCTCATAGTTTGAGGTGTGACATCAACATTATGTTGCATTCGAAACGGACAATGAAGTCCGTTGAGAAAAAGCTATTATCTATTGATATCAAAAATATTTT
>JAEWVM010000096.1 GCA_023396615.1 Spirochaetota bacterium
AAGCAATTACCGCCTTTCTCAAAAAGATTTATCATGAAATGAATCTCAGAAACACAAATCTTTCAATAGATATTTTCGGAGTTGTTGCTTGGGGATACGAAGGTGATATAAACAGCACAGGTCAGCGGATAAAGCTTCTTGCTCAATACTGCGATGTTATTTCACCAATGCTCTACCCTTCGCATTTCAATGACCGCTTTGACGGATATCAGAAACCCGGCGACAATCCCGAATATTTTATCGCAAAAGGTGTTGAACTCGTTAAAAAAGACGCGGGCGGAAAGATTGTAAGACCGTGGCTTCAGGCTTTCGGATGGCGCGTATCTAACTATAATGAAGCTTATATCAAAGCGCAGGTAAAAGCTTCTGACGCATCAGGCGCAAAAGGATATCTTTTCTGGAACGCTTCAAGCGATTACAAAAAAGTCTACAGCGCCTACACCGGCCGGGAATAAACCGTTTTCATCAAAAAGGCTCTGAACTTTCAATCCAGTCTGCAAATGTGTCAGTATCAATATCCCTTTGTCTTTTTATACAATTTCCTTCTTTGGCAACAGGCAAATCACCAGTTCCCCATTCTGCCGCGGCAGCTTCCTCCTTTGAACCGCCGTCAATATAAACACAATCTATCTCCAAATCATTTCTGAATAGTTTTACAGTTTCACCGGAATTTCTCATTGTAAGTTTAAGTTCACCTGAAGAGTTAATTGAATAAAAACTCATTGCAGTTGTTCCATCCTGGCAATAATATAATATTTCTCCATGTGCTATTTCTACATCACCTAAAGAGCAGGATGAAGCACCTGCGCCAAGAGTAAAACCTTTAAGACTTATTTTTTCATCCCATGTATTTTTTATAGATATAAATTCTTTTCCGGAATCTGCTCCTGCCGGATTATACATGACACAATATATTTTTACTGCAGAATAATTTATTTTTCTATTAATCAAAACCTCGCAACTGTCAGTATATCCGTTAGCTGATGCAGTTACAACGACATTGCCCGGCTTTAGGAATAAAGCCTTGCCATGAGAAATAGAAATCAGAAGTTCATCAGACACTGTATAATTTACATCTTCTGTTATAGCCCGTGTTCCGTCTTTTTTCAGAATCACGCTCTTCAAATCACAAGACTCTCCCTCCGCAGCATCCGAAGGAATTATCAGCATTATTCCGCATACATCATCAGGAATTTTATCCTGTATTTCATCCCCCGAACATGAAGCAATGAGTAATAAACACAATATTAATTTCTTCATAATACCCTCAGGTATTAATACGTAACTAATATAATTTTTTATCATCCTTTTGAAAAGTTTATTGTTATTTCCGGCATTAATTTCAATTTGTTATTGAATCTCTTTAAATTCATCATTTTTTCACAAAATACGAAGATGTTAAAAAATCAAAAACTTATTAAAAAATTATCGACTCATTTACGCATGGTGATATCATATTAACAGTTAAAGAAAATATCTCTGTCTAATTGCATAAAATCTAATAAAAGGAGAATATGATGAAAGCTGTAAAAATAAGAGAAAACATATACTGGGTCGGAGGAATTGACTGGGATCTCAGAAACTTCCACGGTTATATGACCCAGAGGGGATCAACATATAATGCATATCTTATTATTGATGAAAAAATAACGCTGATTGATACAGTAAAATCATATCTATATCCCGAAATGATAAAAAGGATATCATCAATAATCGATCCGGCAAAAATCGATTATGTGATAGCAAACCATGTTGAGATGGATCATTCTGGAAGCATGCCCGAACTTATGAGCCTTATTCCGAACGCAACTGTTTACACTTCTGCCGCCGGCGGAAAAGGCCTCAGAATGCACTACAAAAAAGACTGGAACTTCAAAATTGTTGACGGAAACAGCGAAATATCCACAGGGAAAAACAAACTTAAATTTGTCATGACTCCGATGGTTCATTGGCCGGACAATATGCTTACCTATCTTGAAAATGAGAAAATACTTTTCTCTAATGACGCTTTCGGACAGCACATCTCATCAAGCGAACGCTTCGATGACGAATATCCGCTCGATACAATAAAAGAAGAAGCAAAAAAGTATTATGCCAATATCGTTCTTCCTTATGGAATTCAGGTACAAAAAGCACTGGAAATTGCCGGAGCACTCCCGATTGAAATAATAGCTCCGAGCCACGGCATCATCTGGAGAACGCATATCCCCGAGATTCTTAAACTTTATACCGCCTGGTCTTCTAATAAAACGGCAAAAAAAGCAGTCATAGTATATGATTCAATGTGGGGTTCAACCAAAAAGATGGCTTATGCGATTTCCGACGCTTTTGAGCAAAAGGGAATAGCCTTTTCAATGTATGACCTCAAACTTACTCATATATCAGACATCATGACTGATATAATAGAAGCTGAGTATATCTGCGTCGGAAGCCCTACACTTAACAATAACATACTACCGACAGTTTCAGCATTTCTCACATATATGAAGGGACTTGCTCCAAAAGGAAGAAAAGCAATGGCATTCGGCTCATTCGGTTGGGGCGGTCAGAGCGTCGGAATAGTTGAAGAAATACTTGCTTCATGTAAATTCGAAATACTTAAACAGCATAAGATTCAGTATATTCCTGATGAAAGCCAGCTTAAAAATATTACTGAAGAAACGGCTTCCCTTATCTAAAAAACGGCTTAGGCCGTTTTTTTTATTTTCATCTGCCGGAAAATTATTGACAGTTTTCCGGCTGTCGTTTTTATTGTTTTTATAAGTTACATTCCCCTGTAGCTCAGTCGGTAGAGCAGTTGACTGTTAATCAATTGGTCGCAAGTTCGAGTCTTGCCGGGGGAGCAGCTTTAAACCCCGGACTCCGGGGTTTTTTATTTTCATCTACTTCTTACTATCAGCGTCGCAAAGCTTTTTGGAAGCATCTCAATAGAATATAACTTGCCGCTAATATTTCCTGTGACTATACGCTTATTTGAACTGTCATTTAAAAGCTCGACAACAATAATGCCGTCGGGCAACGCAAATCCGATTGCTTTATCAAAAGAACCCTCTGTGTGCACATATTTTGAACCTGCAGGTATATAACGGCTGAAATGTTCAAACGCTCTGAACATAGGAGTGTACGTAATCTCTTTGGTTTTCGTATTAATAACAACTGCACTATTCTGAGGCCAACGCTTTATTTTATCATTATTCTTTCCATGCTGATCAAGAATAATATTCCATAGCATATAGCTTTCAGCGCCATTTGAAAAATAGCTTTTCATACGCATCCAAGTATATGCAGCGTAGTCAAAATCATTAGCAGCATGTTCCGGATCGAAACCAGGCTTCCAATGCCAGTTACCGCAATCGGTTTCCGTCTGCATGATAGGAATACCCGGATGATTTTCTGCAATATCCGCTAATTGCTGATCAGCATCCCATTGAAGCCCTATGATTCCTACATATTTTTTGGCATCAGCATCGTCCAGCACAGTTTTAACAAAAGTATTATACCTATTGTCATTAAATGTACCGAGCATGATCTGTGCTGACAGTTTACGTTCTGCAAAGGTCGGGCCCATATAGTCTTTGATAAAAGTCCGGAATTGTTCAGGCGTCCATCCGCCGTTGGGATAACCGGTTACAACTATAGGTTCATTTTGAACGGCAACTGATGTAATTTCCATGCCCAGCTTTCCATACTCTTCAGCAAACTTTGCCAGATAGAGAGCATAAGCTTTATAATATTTTGGATCATCAATAAAATTTCCACCCTCATAATTGCTGTTATCTTTCATCCAGACCGGCGGAGTCCACGCAGACCCCCATAGCTTTATATCAGGCCGTATAGATTGTACCGCCTTAATATATGGAATCAGATATTTTTTATCCCGTTTGATAGTGAAATTTATCATTTTTAAATCGTCTTTGACCGGGGCAAGCGTATATCGCTCAAGTGCGTAATCGCTCGCACCTATGGGAATTCTACCATAAGAAAGATTGGCTTCATTTGTGTTGAATACCGAATTAAGAACTTTATTTCTTTCACTTTCATCAAGGATACAAAGAGTTGCCCAACCCTGCTCGTTAAATGCTCCTCCAAAACCCGTAATTACCTGTTTGGCCACAGATGTCCTTACAGTAAAGTCTGCTTTTCCTGAGGTCACTGACTCAACAAGATTGTTTTTTTCTAAGCGAATCAGATCTCCGGAAGTAATAATATATGTTATCATACCATTTAAATCTTTCTTTTCTGATTCATCCTGACTTTTTGAACAGGCTAAGAAAACACCGCAAAAAACAAGAAATAATAGATTTAAACTATTTTTCATATTAATCAATTATTTAATTATAAATTAATTAAAAGTCAACCCTGATATTAATTATATTTCTCAATCGATTATTTCCAGCTTTTCTCAAGTTAGAAGAATTTATAATTATAATTTCAAAATAACAACCGATAAAAATAGAATTCGAAAAACATGCCGGTGATTCTT
>JAEWVM010000107.1 GCA_023396615.1 Spirochaetota bacterium
ATGATGCTCCGATCGTAAACATGTGATTGAAGTTATAAAGATATAATGCCGAAACAGTTGATCTTTTCTGCGAAAAATCGTTCACTGAAAAAAATGACAGATTATGAATCATCATAGTATCAGAAAACTGAATAAATGAATAGAGCGTATTATTATAACCGCTGTCATCAGAAATTTTTTCGCCCTGCAATGAAAAAAGAAAGAGCCACATCCATGGAGTTACATTAAACAGTGAGTAATACTTTTTTTCTTTAAAATCCGTCTCACTGTCTTCTTCATTATCTGATGCTTTATCCGAGGATAAATCTTTCTCCATACTGAAAGACTCGATAGACGAAGGATAGTTCATTAGACCGACTCCGTATCCGCCGTCTCCGTAAACCGAAAATGCGATTTTTTTTTCATTCGGTGAAACATCTGAAGAAAAAGCACCGGTGAGGACATTCGTCAGCCTTGCAGCTCGGGCTGTTTTTATATTGAGCTCATAGAGATTAAATATACCGGTTCTGTCGGATGAAAAAACCAGCTCGGAATCATTCTTCCATGCCGGAAACATACAGAATGATCCTTTAACAAAGTATTTTGTAACCGTTGAATCTTCCAGATTCAACACAGCAATTATAGTTTTTCCCTGATTATCTTCATCACGCATTGAATACGCGATTTTTCTACCGTCAGGTGAAAAACGGCAGTGGGACAACTGAACGGCGGATTCTAACAATATTTTCTCATCTTTAAAACTACTTCCGCAGACAGAAAGAAAATATTTACCCGCATCCTCGCTTATCATACACACTTTGCCGTTCTTAACATCAATCCATGATGAACGTTTTTTTCTTAGCGATTCGCTTTCTTTGCCGGTCTTCTTTAAGTCATAATACAGTCTGCTGTTTTCATAAATCTCAAGCGAATTATAATACAGATTCCCGCTTTCTACTGCCAATGATTGACAGTAAGCCGAATCTGCAATTTTATTGTCGTAGATAAATTTCGAATTCAGTCTGCGATACCTTATCGATTCTCCAGTATACGGCGAATCCTTAACATAATAAACTGTGTTATCCGATTCAAAACGGGGATTTCCCGAATTAAACATATACGGACAAATGAGATTGAATTTTGTAATTCCGTTAGATTCAATTTTATTTTTTTCATTTTCAAATTCCGCAAGCTGAAATTTTTTCCACTCATTCCATGCATCGGGAAGAGAAGCTCCGTATTGTTCACGGAAATTTCCGTACATCTGAAACGGAAAAATGTTATGCGCATTTATTTCAAACTGATCCGCAAACTGACCTTTCTCAAAATATGCCGAATTCATGTAATTTACAAAAAATGCGCCGTAGAGATACGCAACGTTGCCGCCCGGCCATCCGGCATGATCATTAGCGGCTTCAGCAAGCGACCGGTCATTGCCCGCCAATATATCCGTACGGACAATCATCCTTGCAAGTGAACTTGAAAGTCTGCCGGAATTTTCGAGCTGAGATTCATTATAAACGGCATTTCCTTCAAGCTGCCACATCGGAACAAGAGCATTAGGAAATGCAAGGAATCTTCCGGTAAAAATATATATAAATCTCCAGAAGCCGTACCGTTTATCCATATTAAGAATATGAGTGAACTCATGAACAAAAACGGATTCCAGCCAGTTATTCATATTGCCGATAGTATCGCTTGGCTGGGGAGATTTGAGATATATTCTGATAATATTATCAGGAGAAGGCGTTGCATAACCGTTTGAAACATCCATATCATCGGTCAAAACAATTTTAACTTTTGAATACGGAATCCATTTCTGCGATTTAGTCAAAGGAGCATAATGCTTCTCCGCAATGAGTGCAATACGCGCGGCATACTTATACAGATTATCTTCGTATATAATTTTAAAATGATCAGTTTCAATATATTTATAGCTTTGAGCATTAATTTCGCTGAAAAAAAGAATAATTAAAGCTGCGGCAAATAAATATTTCTTAAACATAGAAATCCCCTTTAATATTAACTCATATCCACGGAGTAACATGAAAACATCTTTGATTGCCTTCATATATTATCATTATCTTTTTTTCTCTCTGAAGCTCGACAAGTGTCTCCGAGAGAATAGTTTTAAACTGGCGCCGGAGTGAATCGCCGATGAGATATCCGCATCTTCTTCTAATTGATGATGCTTCATCATCCGAAAGCTCTATAAAAGAAAAATCAGGCAATGCATAATAATCATCAAAAAATATATCAAAACTGACGCCGTAACTGTGTGTCGATTCATTTATGGCATTAACGTTAGTTTTTTTAAGCTCTGTCTGATAGTCTGAAACTCTTAGAGCGGAAGACACGGCAAAACTGACACTGCCCTTTATATTTTTTTTAGAAATCTTAGATTCAAATCTTTCAGAAATCAGATCAAGAGCCGCAATCGCTTCTTTTGTAAGATAACGGTTTTCCTTCGAAACTCCGTAAAAATAATATTTCTGAGGAATTATCTCAATATAATCTCCGTTTTTAATAAACGATTCAGCCTGCTTTCTTGTCTGGGACTGATAACCTGATTTTTTTGCAAACTCCGCATGTTTCGTATACGAACTTCTCATCTCAATAATATCAGCACCCTTCCAATCGTCAAAAATCGGAGTTGAATCAATGACAGAATTCTCGAATGTTCCGATTTCATCCATAAACTCATGAATCTCAAGAAGAGCCGCTTTATGCTTCTCCTGAAGACGGATATATATTCCGGCTGAAGCGGCAGCAATTAAAACGAATATGACAGTAACGATTATAGATTTTTTCATAAAACACCCTGCACTTTTTTAATAGACTTGCTTTTTTTGGCAACTATGATTCGTTGATTATTGTCTTTCTGCCTAAAGCGGTTTTCCGCACAGTTAAGGAGTGTTTATGAATACATCATCACAAGCCGCACAGGTGGTAATTGCGGTGATCCCTATTGCGGGGATAATGATGGGAGGAGCCGTGGCGCTTTTGTATCTCATCTATGCACACAAGCAAAAAATGCTTATGATTGAAAAAGGCGTTTTCAGAAAGACAAGAATTGACCTCAGAGGAATTGTTTTCTTTTCGGGCTTTCCATTAAGCGCGACAGGATTGGGACTCACGCTTTTTTTTGCAATAAAAGACGGAATCAATTACGGAATGCTGAGCGGACTAATTCCCCTTTTTATCGGAATAAGCTTTATTATTTATAACTTCCTCAGGCATTCAACAACTTCGGATCGGGGATGAATCAGCTTTCAGACGAGCAAATAGTAAATTCAGTTTTAAACGGAGACACCGAAGCCTTTTCCGAACTGATAACAAGGTATAATAACCGTGTGTTCGCAGTCGGAATGAGGCTTTTTAAAAATCAGGATGATGCCGGAGATTTTACTCAGGAAGTTTTCATCCGAGCATTCGACAAACTCGGATTATTCAGCTTTATATCGCCGTTTTCTCACTGGCTGATTAAACTTGCGTATAATTACGGAATAAATCTGCTGAAGAAGAAAAAGAAAGAAATTCCTTCGGACAAAATAGAAATTACATCGAAGGAAAATCAAAGTGAATCGTATTCGAGAAAGGAACTCGCAGAACTTGTAAGAAACGCAGTGGACACCCTTCCCGAAGACTACAGGATATGTGTTGATTTGTTTTTTTACTGGGACATGAAACTCTCTGACATTTCGACACTGACGAATAAACCGCTTAATACGGTTAAATCAAACGTGCGCAGGGCGAAAATAATACTGCGCGACAAATTAAAAGGAACAATCGCGGAGGAGTACCATGAACTGTAATGACACAACACGTATAATCGACTACATAATAACAGGCAAAGAAAGCAAATCTTTCATCAAACACATTAAAGAATGTCCGGTCTGCACTAAAGAATACCAGGAATTCATGAAAATCAAAAAGATGGCGTCAGAAGAAGAACTTTTCATTTCCAATGTTAAACCCGAAAGCATCATGGAAAAAATAAAAATCCGGACAAAGGAAGTTTCTTCATATCCATGGGCGATAGCAATCATCGTGTCTCTAGTGGGCATCATGCTGGTATCGCCTATCACTCACGAACTACAAAACAGCTACCCCGAAGCGGGCAGTTTTTCAATTATCTTAAATCTTGTATTCGGTCTTCTTATCAGCTGTTTTATATTCATGTATATGTACACACATCATGATAAATCGAAACGCGTTGCGCAGTTTTTAAAGAGAGAACATCATCATTTGATGCATATCGCGGAAAGGTCGTTGAGGAGATAATCCTCAACTATCTTGACGTTCGAAAACGAAAACTTATTGACCACATGCTCTACATCACGTATTGAATAGTAGTAATATTTTTCTTCTTTATCATCCGAACGCTCGCTTAACAGGTTGAATACTATGTATTGCGATGAAAGAACCGAAAAAACCCTAAGAGCGTTTTCAAGAAACTCAATGTTATTTCCGAGATTGAGATTGAAAATTCCCGAACTGAAAACAACATCAAATACTCTTGATGAAAATAATTCAGGTTCCGAGAAAGCATCTCCGTGAATAATTTCAATTTCAGGGAATCTTTCACGGGCAGCAGACGCCATTTGAGGAAGAATATCTATTCCTGTATATTCTGTGCGTATTCCATGCTCAGTAAGAAAAGCATATAAATCGGCAAGACCGCATCCGACATCAAGAAGCGATTTTCCGGAAAGAGGAACATACTCACTCAATACAGCAAAACGAGAATGCTGGGCTTCCATGCTTTCCCAGTCGAGAATCTCATAATTGAGCCTGTCTGATCCGAACTTAGGGGCATAATGATCGCGGATAATCTCTATTCGCGAACGTTTATCTGGAGATATGCAATTCATGTGACCGGTCTATTCCTGCTTATTATTATTTCAATACTTTTTTCTCAATAAATTTCGGAAAATAAGCGCTTCGGAAATTCTGAAAAACTCACCGAAATTAAAACCGGTTGTCCGGAAGAAAAAAAACGCAGAAAATAACATTTAACCGACATCTATATTCAAAAAATGTTTATCCAAACCGAGAAAAAATAAACGGTTTTCGGGAGACTTTTTGTCGCCGTTTCGCGTACTGCCATATATCCTATACTCTAGGGGGGTATACTAGATGCCAAAAAAATTATGCGGCAAATGTTCCGAGAAGCATGCACATCATTCATCCGGATTAAAATCCGATATAGATAAAAGAATATCGAAAATCGAAGGTCAGATCAGGGGAATACGGAAAATGATTTCGGAAGACAAGTACTGCGATGACGTATTGAATCAGATTACATCCGCACAATCAGCTCTCAACAGCGTAAGGATCATGCTTCTTGAAAACCATATCAATTCATGCGTCGCAGAACAGCTTGCCGAAGGCGACAAGTCCGTTATTGATGAGTTAATGAAAACAATAGCGAGAATGGTGAGGTAATAATGAAAAATCATACACCATTAAAGAGAAAGGAATCACGAATCCTGACATCTTCAACGGAAGCGCCTGAACAATGCACGGAATGTAAGGAGATTTTATGAAACAGTCGGAATTTATCATTAAAGGAATGAGTTGTGCAGCATGCAGCGGACGTGTTGATAAAAAAATCTGCTCGCTACCTGGAGTGCAAAGCGCAAGCGTGAACCTGGCAACAAACAAAGCTGTGGTAACATACAATGAAGAGACTGTCAGAATTGATGATATAGTTTCGGCAGTCCGCTCCATCGGATTCGGTGCGGAGGAATTTGAGGAAAATACCGCTGAGAAATCCAGACTCGATGAGTTAAAGTCGCATAGACTTTCTTTCATCATCTCCGGCATACTTTCTTTTCCGCTTCTAGTTTCGATGGTGCTTATGCTTTTAAAGACCGGGCCCGAGTTCCTTCACAATCAGGTTTTTCAGTTCATTTTGGCAACTCCGGTTCAATTTATTATCGGCGCGAGATTCTATAAAAAAAGTTTCATAACTCTTAAAAATCTTTCACCCGGCATGGACATTCTCGTCGCGATGGGAACGAGTGCTGCGTATTTTTACAGCGCGTTTAACACTTTTGTACGGCCGGATCATTCGCATATCTATTATGAGGCCGGAGCCGTTGTAATAACTCTTGTCATACTCGGGAAATATCTTGAATCGCGTGCTAAATATAAAACGTCATCATCAATCAGAAAATTAATTGACCTGAAACCGAAAACTGCCCGGGTTAAACGAAAAGGAACAGAATATGAAATAAACAGCTCCGAGATAATTGTCGGTGATGAAATCATTGTTCGCCCCGGAGAAAAATTTCCGTCGGACGGAACAGTAATCAGCGGTGAAAGCTCTGTTGACGAAAGCATGATCACCGGCGAAGGAATACCCGTTTATAAAAATGCCGGCATGAAAGTTCTCAGCGGATGTATAAATATCGATGGTGTATTATATTTTCGTTCCGAAAAAAACGGCAAAGACACTCTTCTTGCCCAGATTATTTCAATAGTTGAAAAAGCCCAGAACTCGAAAGCTCCCGTGCAGGATCTCGCAAACAGAATCGCGGGTATTTTCGCGCCTTTAATAATCATAATATCAATAATAACGTTTTTTGGATGGTTTTTAATAACGGGAGACTTATCAAACGCGATTGTCAATGCAGTCGCCGTTCTTGTAATAGCCTGCCCCTGCGCGCTTGGACTCGCGACTCCGACTGCCATAATGGTCGGAACAGGAATAGGAGCTGAAAGAGGAATATTAATACGCGACGCGGAGGCACTGGAACGCGGTGAACAGATCAACGCTGTAGTTCTTGATAAAACAGGAACCATAACTGAAGGCAAGCCTTCCCTTTCCTCGGTAGTCAGCGTTAATGAAACTCCGGCATCGGATATTGAATTGATACGAAAATGCGCATCACGTTCAGAACATCCTTTATCGAAAGCTGTTTCTATCCCTATCGCAGATATGTTAATTGATTCTTTCACATCTTTTCCCGGAAGGGGCTTTAAAGCCGTTCAATCCGGAAAAAGTGTCATTCTTGGAAGCATGCGCTTTTTGAAATCCGAGGGAATCGAGACCGCCATATTTGAAAAGCATATTAATGCAAACAGAGGTTCTTCTATCGTTGCAGCGGCAATTAACAATAAACCTGCCGCTTTGTTTATTCTAAACGACAGGATTCGCCCCGAATCGATTGAAGCCGTTAAAACCCTAAACGAAAGATCAATATCAGTATATATAGTCAGCGGAGATTCACGTGAAGCCGTATTGTCTGCCGCTGACAGCCTCGGCATTCCGCGCGAGAATGCAGTCTTCGAGGCGCTTCCGTCCCAGAAATCGGATTTTGTTACATCACTTAAAAATGACGGGAAAAAAGTTCTTTTTGCAGGCGACGGCATTAACGATGCTCCAGCACTGGCAACCTCTGATCTTGGAACAGCTCTGGGAAGCGGAACCGATATAGCGATAGATTCGGCGCACATAGCGCTGATCCGCCCGGACCTGCGTGGAATAATAACCGCACTCGATCTGTCAAAGGCAACAATGAAAAAGATCCGCCGCAATCTTTTTTGGGCTTTTTTTTACAACTCGTGCGGCATTCCTATCGCGGCAATAGGATTTTTGAATCCTGTAATAGCCGGAGCAGCTATGGCGCTTAGTTCGGTGTCTGTTGTTATGAATTCATTGTCACTAAAAAGATTCAGGTAAAAGAAGGGAAACAGCTGACGCTCCACTTGATTTCAGATATTCCCCACTCGATCCGCTGGATTGTTTCGACTGAATGCTAAGCAATCCAGTTAATTCGCACTTTACTCCTCCGTATTACTTCAATTCTTTATCCTGATAAATTTCTGATAATACACACGTAGAGGATGCAGAGGAAACTCAGTATAATCAGAACCGGTTATCCATGGGAAAATATTTTTTTCTCTGAAATTATCATTTTGATTTCAAAAACACCATATTGCTCAATTTTGCATATCGTTTTCGGTCATTATTTAACATCCAGTTATCAATAGACCGTTTGTTTTTCTTGCTTAAAAATACTCAAAACGAAAAATGAGTTAACATTGAAGGGTGAAATTAAATTTGGTGAAGGAGGCAATATGAAACTTTTAATTGTTGATGACTCTAACATAATGCGGCGTGCGATAGAAAAATACTTAAGCGCCTTCAATCTTGAAATTGTAGGCAATGCCGGAGACGGAGAAAGCGCGCTTGCAATTTTTTCTGAAACTCTGCCGGACATCGTAACGCTGGATATAACCATGCCTCGCATGGACGGGCTCTCATGCCTCGATAAGATAATGCAGATAAAACCAGACACAAAAGTAATAGTAATAAGCGCACTCAAAGATCCCGCTACGGGGATTCAAGCCATAAAGAAAGGCGCGAGAGGATTTCTTTCAAAGCCGTTTTCGCAGGAAGAAATTATAGAAGAAATGAAAGCATGCCTTGATGATTCTGAATAAGGAGAAATAAAATGACTGAACTTGAAATCAAAGGATTCATAAAAGTTTTAACCGATTACTTCTTAAGTGTTACAGGATCTCCGGCAAACATGGGAGTTCCTTTTATCAAAGAAAACAATACTGAAGTTTTCGATTACGTCGCCGTCATAGGCATTTCAGGCTCGCGGAAAGGCGGAGTTTATTTTACTGCAAACAGACCGCTGCTCGAAGAAATCGCCCGTCATATTCTCGGCGAAACAGGTCTTGATGACGCAACTCTTTATGATCTCATCGGAGAAATGACAAACACAATATCAGGAAACATGAGAGAACTTTTCGGAAGCACCTTTCTGATATCCGTTCCCATAATTCTCAAAGGTAATATCGACGAAGTCGTACTAAGGCTCAAACCGCCTGTATACGTTATTCCAATCGAATGGAACGGCCACAAATCGCATCTGGCCATAGGACTGGAATAAAATGGAAAAGAGCACCATTGACATACTGTGGATCATTATCGCTTCGACCCTTGTATTCATAATGCAGGCGGGTTTCGCGATGGTTGAATCGGGACTAACCCGTTCAAAAAACAGCATAAATGTCGCGATAAAAAATCTGACTGACCTCGGAATATCGACTCTGTGTTTCTGGGCATGCGGATTCGCAATCATGTTCGGCGCATCAGCTTACGGCTTTATAGGCAGAGACAATTTTTTGTTTCATCCCGTAAGCATATGGGGCGCTGTATTCTTTTTATTTCAGGTAATGTTCTGCAGTACATCCGCAACAATTGTTTCAGGCGCTGTTGCAGAAAGAATGAAATATTCTTCATACATAATTTCGACTGCTCTGCTGTCAGTTATAATATATCCCATATTCGGTCACTGGGCATGGGGCGGTTTTATGGAAGGCGTACCGAGCGGATTTCTAGGAAAACTCGGATTCATTGACTTCGCGGGCTCAACTGTTGTTCATTCAGTCGGAGGATGGGTTTCTCTCGCCGTACTTTTGATAATAGGACCGAGAAGCGGAAGGTTCGCGGAAGACGGAACCTCGCGCCAGATAAACGGAAGCAATATTCCGATAACAGTGCTTGGAGTAATGATTCTCTGGTTCGGATGGTTCGGATTCAACGGCGGAAGCACTCTAGCGATGAATGAAACTGTTCCTTCAATAATTCTTAACACCACTCTCGCGGCATCAGCCGGTATGATCGGCTCACTTATAGTCGGTTGGCCGATACTGAAAAAACCTGACATACTTCTTGTTCTGAACGGTTCGCTTGCCGGACTTGTAGCAATAACCGCATCGTGTTATGCCGTCAGCGGAGTAGAATCAGTAATAATCGGTTTTGTCGGAGGCGCCGTAATGCTCGCCGCGACAGTGATACTCGAAAAGCTCAAGATAGATGACGCAGTCGGAGCTATTCCGGTGCATCTTGTTGCGGGCATCTGGGGAACAATTGCCGTAGCTCTTTTCGGAGACTCCGCTATTTTAAACACCGGTCTCGGATTTATCGGTCAGCTTAAAATTCAGCTATTCGGAATTGCTTCATGCGGAGCTTGGTCATTCGGTGTTGCATTTCTTGTTCTGTTTATAGTAAATAAAATATCACCTCTAAGGGTTTCAAAAGAAGACGAACATACGGGATTGAATAAAACCGAGCACGGTGTCACAACGGAAATCTTTGAACTCTTTTCTGTTCTTGAAGCACAGTCAAAAACAGGCGACCTGTCTCTTCGCGCACCCGAGGAACCCTTCACTGAAATCGGTCAAATTGCAAAGATGTATAATTCAGTAATGAGAAAACTCGAATCAGGTACTGTCGAAAAAGGAGAATATCTCAATATTCTCGACAACGTTTCCGACGGATTGATTCTTATCGATAAAAGCGGAATTATTTCACAGTATCATTCCGCATCTATGAAAAATCTTTTTTCTACTGATTCAATAGCGGGCAAGAACTTTAAGGATTTATTAAGCTCACGCATTCCCGAAAATGTATTAGCGGTACTTGATGAATTTCTTGAAATCGCGTTCGACAAAAAGAAAAGCTTCCGGATAGTCGAAAAGATGAATCCCATTCCCGAAATAGAACTGTCTTTTGATAATTTAAACGGCGGTTTTACAGTTAAGTATTTTCAATTTATCTTCAAGCGTATTGTCAAAAATTCTGAAGTATCAAGACTCATGATTGTAATACGCGATATAACAAGACAAAAAGAGCTTTCGCAGGAAGTTGAAGAAAACAGGAAGAGAACTTCAGTTGAAATGGAGCTCTTCTATAGAATTCTTCATGTGGAACCGGCATCAATGCGCGACTTTCTTTCATCCGCTGAAACTGATTTGACTGAAATCAATTCCGTGATGTCGGAATCGCAAACGGAATATTATGAACGCTTGAATGAAATCTTCAGACGAATTCATGCCGTGAAGGGTGACGCCGACATGCTTGGACTGGACTTCATTGCCGAAAAAGCGCAGATTATGGAAACTAATGTTGCCGAAGCTTTAAGAAGCGAATCGCCTTCAAACGAAATATTTCTTTCATTAGCTCTTAAGCTCGGGGAGATAAGAGAATTGCTTTTCAAAATAGATTCTCTTATGAAAAAATGGAAGACCATGCATGCTGAAATTT
>JAEWVM010000204.1 GCA_023396615.1 Spirochaetota bacterium
AAAGAAATATCATCGGAATTGATACAGCCGCTGTTTACGGAGGAAAGCTCACATGTTTAATCTGGCCAAAAATGCAGTTTATACAATCATGATTCTTTTCGTTTCTTTTTCGCCATCAAGTGCAAAAGAAACGACCTATAAATTTCCGGCTGTAGTCGAAAAAATACGTAGTGATAATGTCGCAGAACTCCTTTCAAAAGAAAATCTTACAAATGAAAAATACAAGATATTTGCAGAGAATAATGAAATCGGCGAAATATCGGTTGTTGATACGGTTAAAATTAATTCTTACGGTAAGTTTTATTTCAGAATTATATGCCTTTATTCGGTTATTGAAGGAAAGGAAAACAGTTTCAGGGCAGGAAACAGAATCGCACTTGTCGAGGAAAAAGAAGTTGTTATAAAAACATACGTCGATAAGTATCCAAAGGAAGATCCCGAATATAAAAAGCGCATATTGACATATCCCGATAACAGAGAAATGGTTTTTGTAAGTTCCGGCAGAATCCGTATCGGAAGTGACGACGGCGAAAAAAATGAAACTCCGTCTCACATAGTTGTGTTTGAAGAGTTTTATATTGATAAATATGAAGTCAGCAATTCTGATTATTATTTTTTCGTAAAATCTGTCGGTGAGAAATATCCGAAATCATGGAACGGAGAATATCCTGCCGATAAGGCTGATTTTCCCGTCATGGTGACTTATTATGAAGCAGAAAAGTATGCTAAATGGGCAGGAAAAACGCTTCCGACTGAAGAGAAATGGGAGTACGCTGCAAATCATGTTTCTGAATCGACTCAATATGTGGTCGCCGACGGTCTTATCCGTGAAGTGAGCAAGAGCGTTTTTCCATGGGGAGACAGATTTATAAAGGATTACTCTAACTCAGCAGATTTCTGGTCAGACAAAACAGAATTTAACGGAATTAAAAAAGGTTATTTTCCTGTACGTTTTCTTGAAGATAAAAATGTATCAGGATTCGGTGCGGTAAACATGAGCGGTAATGCCGCAGAGTGGACTTCAAGCTGGTATGATAAATACGAAAAGTCATTAAGCCGCGACAAGCGTTATGGAAAGCAGATGAAAGTTGTCAGAGGCGGAAGCTGGTTTAATAATGTCAGAAGACAGAGAATATCCGCCCGTGACTGCGGCGGCATACCGAGTCTTCATGATGATAATTCATTCGGATTCAGATGTATAAAAAAAGCAGGTATTACTGACATTTTAAAATAAATTATATTCTTAAGGCATTTCATAAATAAAAGGCGATGAATATTCATCGCCTTTTATTTGTTCCGCTTCTTTAAATTGTCAGCATCAATAGGTTTTCAAAGTGTTTTCATATGCCTGTGAAGCAGCTTTTCTGTTCATGCGGATTTCTTCATCTGACGGGTCGGATTCAACGCCGAGATTAAATGCTCGGAGCGCTTCACGGTATTCGCCTTTTTTAAAATGAGCTTTTCCGATATTATTATAAGCATCACCTGCGATTTTTCCGTCATCGCTTGATTTTACGATTAGATAGAAAGTTTCAATTGCTCTGTCATATGCTCCGCGTTTGTAATAAATCAGACCAAGAGCTGTAAGTGCATCCTTATCGGAAGGGCTGAACTCGAGAGCTTTCTGAATATATTCAAGACCTTTTGCCGCAGGCCTTTCAGGATTTTCCCTGTCGGTTTTATTTGATTCGATTATTCCAAGATTGATATAAGCTTTGATTGTCAGTTCGCGCGAAGTATTGAGTTCAACAACTTTAAGGTAACGCTTCTCGGCAAAATCAAGAATTCCTTTTTTATTATATATCGTTGCTACTGCAAACTGGGCATCCGCGAGCATCGGCCATTTTTCTGTAATCTTTAAATATTCGGCTTGAGCGTCATCAAGATATCCTAGATCATACAGTAGATCCGCTAGAGCCATATGCGGCTTTGGATTATCAGGATTCAGTTTTTTCGCATTCTGCCATGCTTCCATTGCTTTTTCGTTTTCGCCCTTATGTTTGTAGGCGATTCCGAGATTGTAATAAGCCGCATCGTCTTTTGAATTGAGAGCAAGGGCTTTATTGTATGCTTCGATGGCTTCGTCAAAACGCTGGGCTTCATCAAAAATATTTCCCATATTGACGTAAGCGATACGGGCGTTTTCGCTTGCCGGTTCCAGTTCCGTTATTTTTTTGAATGCGTTAAGCGCGGCGTCAAGTTCGCCTTTGTTATAAAGAAGCTCTCCAAGCCGCGCGAGAATTTTCGTGTTGCGTGAATTGTTCTGGAGAATCTTGTTATAGACATCAATTCCCTTGTCGTATGCTTTCAGAGAAGTATATACCGCTCCGAGATTTTCAAGCATTTCATTATCCTGTGAGCCCAGCTCTTGAGCGCGCAGAAATTCAGCAAGCGCAGAATCGTTTTTCCCGCTTCTTAGATAAACTATGCCGAGATTGTAGTGATCGATTGCATCATTCGGATTCATGTTGACGGCATTCTTTAAATATTGCTCGGCAAGAGCGTAGTCTCCGCGTTCGAGATAAATGATGCCGAGTTTAGAGTGGGCGAGGTAGGCGATTTTTCCGCTTCTGTCGCTTTCAAGAGCTTTTTTGAAATATTCGATTGCAAGAGGTTCGTCAGCTTTTTTCAGATATGACTGCGCGACATTATAGAGTGCTGATGCGTTGCCCGGTTCGTATTTCAGCGCTTCCTTGTATGCCTCAAGAGCTTCGGAGTATTTGCGCATTTCATAATAAATATTGCCTTTAAGCAGAAGATTGTTCGCGTTTTCCGGCTGAATGTTTATGGCTTTATTTACGCTGTCGAGAGCTTCGGCAAGCAGTTTCATCTTTCTGTAGGTAATCGCCATATTTCTATATGTTGAAGCGCTCAGTTTGCTGTCAGAGTCGTATTTTAATGCGCGTTTATAGTAATCAATGGCTTTTGTGAAATTTCCGCGCTCGTCTTCGATTATTCCGAGGTATGTTAGAGCCTGGGCTTTATCCTTGCTTGTAGCGTCAGAATTTATAACTTCGTTGAATTCGTTAACCGCGTCGTTGAAATAGCCCTTGCTGTAACTGTCAATTCCCCTGCGCAAATGAACATTCTCGCTGTCTGTGCCGGGTGTGTCCATCTTGTCGCTTCTGGTATAGGCTTCGTCCTTATCTTTTGCCCCGAATTCAATTTTTGAAAGAATCGATTCGCTGCTTTTTTTATATTTGGTGATTAAAAAAATTGCTCCGCCGGTAATTATGAGAAGAAGCAGTGCGGCGGCAATAACCTGAT
>JAEWVM010000205.1 GCA_023396615.1 Spirochaetota bacterium
CCGCAGTATACACATGCTTCGGTTATAACAATTGCATGACCGTCTTCAATTTTAATTGCCTTAAACTCACAAACCCTGACGCATTTATAGCAGTCCTGGCATTCGGTTTTCTGCGTATAAACAGGACTCTGGGTATTCATGCATTCCCCTCAGAAGGAAAAGCCGACTTCATTATATCATAAATATTTTCAGGCAAAATCCCCTGATACATATTGTCTCCGATAGACATATTGGGGCCGAGAGAACAATTGCCATGACATAAATTTCCTCTGAGTATGACTCTTTCGGAAAGATTGTAATCAGATATATATTTTTTTATCAATTCGATACTTTCGTTGTTTCCTCTTGAAAAACAGGAACTGCCCATACATACAGAAATCACAGTCTTATTATCACTTTCCATATTGAACTCCATCGACAAATTAGTGAAGACGGGTCAAACGGTCAAGAAAATAGTGTGATTTTTTTCACATTTTTAATATTTTCTTAGGAGTTTTTATGAATTAAATAACGGTTTTTAGTCTTCGAGAACACTTTTTATACTATAAGATTCTTTAGAATATCCAAAACCTATGAATTTAGTAAACCCTGAAGACTTCTTATTAATACGCAAAGATACAAATTTACCGTCTTTCGCAAACAGCGCCTTAAACCTTTTAGGGTCAAGATAGACAGGTTTACCGAATTTCGCAGACAATTCTGCGATAAGGCGGATAAATTCATTTTTATCATCAGCAGAATCCGTTTTTACTGTAAAATCTGAAACCGTATTTCCGGCCAAAGATACAAGTAAAGAAGAATCATGATAATTGCCGACGACTATCTTATCCGATGTCTCAATATACGGAAGACCGTTTACTTCTTTAAGCAGATCGGATTTATTCATACCTAGAAATATGCCGCGGTAAGAAAAATCATCCGCAGATAAAAACACCGAAAAAACGAATGAAGCAGCAATAAGCATCTTTTTCATATATCTACCTGATACCTTTGAAAATTTAAAACTTTAAGCTCCATTTAAATTAAAATTAAAAACTAATCAATTATTTTTCATCTGATTCAAAAAAGAAATTGTACAATCATAAAAACAAATTCACGGTGGAATACATTTTTTCACAAAGAGGTCTTATGACTGCATACCTGTCCGTTCCGTTCATCTCAATTGCCGCTGCCGTTGTCTTACACATTTCTGCCAGATTTAAAAAATATGATCCTGTAAAAAAAGCAGGGGCTGCCGTCTTCACAATCACTGCTGTTTTTCTTAATGCTGTTTTTTTCTCGTTTCATTTGATTCCCGAAAAGATGTTATTCATTGCTGCGGCAGCATCCGTACTAACGGCATTTATCATTACAGTCATATGCCTCAAAAAAATGTCAAACGGACTTGCCGAAAAATTAACTGAAGTTCTCGCTGATGAAGAATCGGCAAAAAGGGATTTCCGCCCTCTGCACGGAATTTTCGAAAAAATCAGAAAATCGCATGGCGACAAATGCGCCAAACACAGAAATGAAATCGAAGACTGCTTTGAAGAAATACGCCCGGCATTAAACGGTCTGGCCGCGGTAAGAGAACAATATTTCTTTTTTCTCCGGACATTAAATTTAAAAATAGGAAATATCATATCTGACGTCGAAATAATGAATAACAGCATCGCTCTCGTGTCGCAAAGCACCGGCAAAACCTATGAAAGCATTTCAAGCTTAGCCGCAGCCACAGAAGAACTTACCGCAACAAACGAAAACATATCCGTCATTTCAGAAAATGCAGAATCTATAACTAAAAATGCCGTAACTTCAACCGATGAAACAATCAGCCTTGTACACCGTCTCCAGGAAGCAAGCGGTTCAATAGAAAGAATTGTTACGATGATTATGGATATTTCCGATCAGACAAAAATGCTGGCACTCAACGCTACAATTGAAGCTGCACGCGCGGGAAACCTCGGAAAAGGCTTTGCTATAGTTGCGGCAGAAGTAAACGAACTCGCCGGACAAACAAATAATTCACTGACCGGAATCAACACCAACATCAATCTTATGCGCACAACATCTTCCGATACCGTTGATAAAGTTAAATCAATTTATTCCATCATCAATGATGTAAAAAGAGAAATATCAAACACAACAGGAGCCATATTTCAGCAGAATGAAAGCACAGCCGTAATATCGTCCGAAACACAAAACGTAGCCCAGGAAGTAAACCGAATCAGCGAAGATGCAAAGAATCTCACCCGTTCGGCAGACGGAATGGTGGACAGCATTAAAGCGCTTAAAAATGTGGGAATAAGTATCGAACGCGCCACCCTGAAAAGCCGCGATCTGATTCACAAAATTTTTGACAACATGAACAAACTTTCAGATTTCGAATAATATCAAGAGGTATATATGGCACAATTCACAGCTCTTTCTCACGATGTTGAAGTCAACGGTCAGACTGTTCTTTCGATTGTCGCGGGAATGGATACTTTTAGAGAAATCGCACTTGAAATTCTTGAATCAAAAGGGATTTCCTGCCCGAAAGAAAATGACTGGTATTTACAGCAGTCATGGCTCGATGCGTTCAAAGAAATCGCCGAGAATGTCGGAGAATATACTCTGATGGAAATCGGACGTCAGATTCCCGAAAACGCAGATTGGCCTCCGCAGGTTAATTCTATTGAAACCGCACTTTCATCAATTGACATAGCCTATCACATGAACCACAGAATTAAAGGCAGTATAATGTTCGATCCGCAAAACGGTTCGATGCTTGAAGGAATCGGTCACTATGCTTTCAGTCAAGATTCCGAAAGAAGAATTACCATGATATGCGATAATCCTTACCCGAGTGATTTCGACAAAGGAATAATTGAATCTGCAGCAAATAAGTTCAAAACAAAAGGAGACAGAATAAGAGTAGCAACAGATTCAGCGAGCCCTTCGAGAAAAAAAGGGGCCGATTCATGCACTTACATAGTTACATGGTAAAATTCTTTTCAAATATGTTTTTTAATGTTATATTATTACCATAAGAAATTAAAAAGGAGTTTTTATGTTCGGAATAGACCCTCTGTACATCGCAATGATACTTCCGGTGCTTTTGTTTTCAATGTGGGCATCGGTGAAAGTTAAAAGCAGTTTCTCAAAATATTCAAAAATTCCGGCTTCCTCAGGCATGACAGGAAAGGATACAGCGGAATACATTTTAAGAGCTAACGGACTTGCACACGTTAAAGTCGTCAAATCCAGCGGATTTCTTTCCGACCATTATGATCCGAAGGCGAAGGAAGTCAGACTTTCTCCCGACGTCTATAATTCGAATTCCATAGCTTCAATCGGAGTTGCGGCTCACGAAACCGGTCACGCTCTTCAGCATGCAGAAAAATATTCGCCGCTCGCAATACGTTCGGCAGTCGTACCTATGGCAAGCATAGGGTCATGGGGCTCTTACATTATCATATTTCTAGGAATGATAATAAATTCAGCGGGATTGATGCAGCTTGGAATAATACTTTTCGGAGCGGTTGTTTTCTTTCAGATAATAACACTGCCGGTTGAATTTAACGCATCTTCAAGAGCGAAAGAGCTTGTCAGAAGATACAGCATTGTAGGACCGAATGAAATCGGCGGTGTAGAAAAGGTTCTCAGTGCCGCCGCGATGACATATGTAGCCGCCGCAGCATCCGCGATAGTAACCCTTCTCTATTATTTAATCCGTCTGGGGCTTCTTTCCGGAAGAGATGACTAGATGTTCGTAAATTCTGACTGCACCGTATGCAGTCAGAATACCGAAAAGCGCACCTGCGGCAACATCAGACGGATAGTGAACCAATAAATAAATTCTCGAAAAACTTATCAAAAATGCAGCCGCAAGAAACGGAAGCGCTTTAAGCCCTATAAAATGATAAAAAATTACAGCGGAAGAAAAAGAAGTCAATGCATGACCAGACGGAAATGAAAATGTCGGCGGCGGCGGAATTATTATATTCAGTCCATATTCAACGAACGGACGCGGCCGCGCAAGTGCATTCTTGAGTATTACTTCAAAGAAAATAAGTTCAAAAACAAAAACGATGACCGTCAGCAATGCCGCGGGACGGGTCCTTTTAAATAAAAGAAAAATAACTGCCGAAATCATCCACAACAATGCACCGTTACCGGCACGCGAAATGTATACAAAAAATCCGCCGCAGATTAGTGACGACAGATTATCCCTGACAAAGATCAACAGCATGTAATCGGCTTTATCTATAACATCAAAAACATTCATTTCTCAATTGCAGAAATTTACTTGGGAGTATCAACTCCTTTTTGAAAGCTTTTTAAGACAAACGCAATTATAGAAAAACTTACAAGAAAAAAAATTACGCTTACATTATTTTTTTCTTTCATCATAACGGCAACGGCAATCATAATTCCGGCAGCAATCAATCCCGCAATTCTTAATATATTTTTCATCTTATCTCCTATACCTCTTCTTTATTAACATGTGATTTTATTTTTTCATTAATCAGACTTTCCATCGAATATAGACCTTCCGATTTATCCGCAATCCATTTCGCAGCGTGAATCGCGCCAAGCGCAAAGGCGGCACGGCTGTATGTTTCGTGACAAAGTCTCAGAACCTGATTCGGCAAACCGAAAAGAATTTCATGATTTCCGACAATTCCGCCGGAACGTATGCTTTTGATTTTTTCCGGATTCAATTCAAGAGATTCGGCAATGCGTTCGGCAGTACCCGAAGGACCTTTTTTATTTTTGAAATGTTCTTCAATTATATCAATATCCGCGAACGGAATAATTTCTTTAAGCATCTTTGCCATAACCATAATGAGATTGATGCCTATTGTGATATTCGGCGAATAAAGAACAGCAGTCTTCCGGCTTACCTTTTTTATTATTTCAAGTTCATGCTTCGAATAGTGTGATATCGCCGAAACGATTTTTATTCCATGTTTTGCGAATTCCGAATAATATTTTACAGCAAACTGAGAAGAAAAATCTATTACAACATCTACTGAATTATCAGGAAAAAACCCATCTTTGAGAATATTCTGCTTTGATATTATCTCACCCTCTTTTCTGTGAAATCCGAACATTTCGCCGACATAATCGCCAAGCGCTTCAGCGGATTTTCGGGCAACCCATAATAAGCGGCATTCGTCATCAGAAACGATCTCCTGAGCTACCATTCTGCCTGTTCTTCCGAAACCGAGCAAACCAACTTTCAATAAACACCTCTTTAAACACTGGTTAATATTTTTTAAGTGTCACTGAAATCACTGAAATGAGTCAAACATTTTTCTTAAACAGCTTGACAAATCAACTGTAATAATATTTGTAACACTTAATGATAAACAGCGACTTCGCTTTAGCGCTTCATTCAATACTTCTGCTTGCATCAGACAAAGAAAAATGTCTTACAAGTTCACAGCTTTCATCAATGCTGAAAGTGCATTCTGTGCGCATCCGCAAAGTTTTATCAAAGATGAAAAATGCGGGGTATATTGAATCGAAAGAAGGCGCCGGCGGAGGATTCTTTATTTCGTGCAATATTTCGAGAGTAACTTTGAAGGATATTTACATCCAAACCCAGGATGACTTACTGAAGGCAAAATGCCATTCATGCTGTCCTTCCTGCAAAATAGGAGTAAATATCGAAAAAGTTTTGGACAGCATTCTGTCCGATGCCGACGAAAAATTTCAGGATTATCTGGAAGATTATTCTTTGCAGAAAGTTCTTGATAAGATGCAGCAAATTTAATTTTTTTGCCGCAAACTGTAACATTTTGAATTACTGTTAGTGTGCCGGACTGCATGCACCGGGATAAAAGCACATCTAACTGTAACATATATTATTACATTAAGAGGTACAAATGCCAAAAGGACAAAACAGCTGCTGCGGCAGTTCGAATTCAGGAGACGAAATTTCCGATAGAAAGAATTTAGTATGCCATTTTCTTCAGATTGCTAAAAAGCGCTATTCCGTAAGGAAGTATGCCGAAAAACCCGTCGAAGTTGAAAAACTCGACGAGATTATTGAAGCCGGAATATGTTCGCCGACTGCGGCAAATATTCAACCTTATCGCATTTTAGTAATACGGACACCGGAAGGCATCAGAAAGCTTTCAAATGGAGCGGAAACATACGGAGCTTCATCCGCATTTATAATATGTGCGAACATCAAAGAAGCATGGAAACGTCCGTTTGACGGAAAAATCACATCGGATATTGACGCTTCAATTGTAACGGATCACATGATGCACGCCACAACAGACCTGGGACTCGGCAGTCTGTGGATGACGTACTTCAAACCTGACGCAATTAGAGAAAACTTCAATATTCCTCAGGATTATGAACCGGTTAATATTCTTCTCGTCGGATATTCTGCTGACAAAGAGCAGTCACCCGATCGGCATCAGAAAACACGAAAATCACGTGACCAGATTGTAATTAACGAAACATTCTAAAGGAGAAAAATATCTTATAACAAGCCGTTTTCCATTCGATTTGCCTGCATTTTTAAAAGCGCTTGAGCATGAACTGAAGAAAAGCAAATAATGATCCAAATGCCGCCCTAACCGGCGGCGATTTACTTAACTGCCTGATAAGTATAATTAATGTGTTGACGAAATAGCGCCGGTTGATGAAAAAATATGTCACCGGAATATGAAATGAAAATATTAATAGTCGGCGACAAAGAATCGCAGTACATATGGGAACACTACGATTATGACAGATTTTCCGGTTTGGATTTTATCATTTCTACCGGAGATTTAAAGCCCGAATTTCTAAGTTTCCTTGTAACTATAACAAATGTTCCGCTTTTTTACGTTCACGGAAATCATGACACACTTTACAAGACCATTCCGCCGGAAGGATGCGATTCGATTGACGGCAAATTCATAAAATACAAGGGATTAAGAATTATGGGACTCGGCGGAAGCCAGTTCTATAACAGCAGAAATCATCAGTACACAGAATCAGAAATGAGCAGGAGACTTTTTAAGCTCAAGCCGTATATTCTATACAACAAAGGAGTTGATATTTTCGTATCTCACGCGCCCGCTTTCGGACTCGGTGACGGCAAAGACCTCTGCCACACAGGATTCAAATGCTTTACCAAACTAATAGAAACATATCAGCCTGCATATCATTTTCACGGTCACCAGCATCTCAATTACGGAGACACCGAGCGCTCAATCACAAAAGACAATACAAAGATAATCAACAGCTACGAATACCAGCTTCTCGAATTTTAATCAGAAACATAACCGTCATCTATGGTGCCCGAAATATTGTCGCACAGCCAGTCCATGTTGAAAATCTGCTCAAAAGTCGCAAGTTGTCCTTCTGAAACCCTGAGTTCTCCTTTCTGATCATATATAGGCCCGTTGAAAACGGAATATTCATTCTGCATTATCATCTTTTTAAAGAAGTCAATAAGCCTCTGGGTTTCGCGCGGCACGTGAGTAAGTGAATAAAAAATATCAACAAGACCTGAATCCATTCCCCACCAGAAGTTTACCGGTCTAACGCTTGCTCCGGCCGATTCAAAAACAGAACCCCATGTGCCGTTCAAAACCGCACGCACGACCTTTTCATAAAAAATTCCCCAATGCCATATAGGAATTGCATACTGACACGAAGGAATAAATCTTCCTGCGTTCTGATCATAGGCAGTCGAAAAAAGTCCGCATGTCTTTCCGCGGTCTCCCGGAACAGGAAGCGAATCACCGTTAATAATGTCGACGCCTTCAACGAGAAGTTCTCCGGTAAGCTCCGGATTGAAACCGGTATATTCATTCTTATTCATCCATTTGATAAGAACTTCAGCATAAGGGTTTACAAGCTTTACGCCGAGAGCGAAAGCATTTACTGACTCGATTACTTCAGGAAGCGGACATCTGGCGATGTAACCGATCTTATTCGTCCGGGTCAACGAACCTGCGATGATCCCCATAAGATAACGCGGCTCGTGAATACGTCCGAAAAATGTAACGACATTTTTATAAGAGTTGGCTTCCGAACAGTTGAAGAATTTCACCTTCGGATATTCGAGTGCCGCCTTTAGAGTCGGATTTAAAAACGTCGGTGAAGTGGTAAATATCAGTTCATTTCCGTCTTCGGCGAGCTTCTTAATCGTGTCATAGGCGTCAATATTCTCAGGAACAGAATCCGCAAAATCAAGAAGAACATTATCACCGAAAGCATTCGCAACATGAAGCCTTCCGAGTTCATGCGCGTAAGTCCATCCCGAATCATTAATATTTTTCGCGTATACAAACGCGGCCTTGATAGTGTCCTTGCGCGGCGCGACAAAATTAAACGGATTGAATATTTTTTTGCCGCAATCTTTAACCGGCTCGGTAACGATTTTCAGAGGATGAGACTCCATGTTCTCAAGCTCATCTATGAATTTTTTTATGCGCCCCGAGTCATCCGAATCGATGAGATTATCATCACCGTAAACTTCAAGGAATTTTACAAACGCATCGCCTGTAGTAATCTTAAGACGCCCGCCTCCGTTCGCATGATAAATTGACCTGAACGGATTGAAACAGTTAATCATATATGATTCATATTTCGTTAACGAAGGTATAAGCTTGCCGGTATATGATTCCATATGTTCAAGAAGTCGGGAAAACCCGCCGTCGAGAGTAAACCAGACAGATGAAACTCCCGTTATGCGGTTGAAATCAAGAAACTCGTAATAAATTCTGTTGGTTAAATCGGAATCGTCTTTCTTCGGAATAAGACGGCGCACTTCAGCCGTGATTGATGCCGCGTCAAAATATTTCAGAATGCTGACGCGCTTATTGCCTTCTTTGACATAGAACCAGTTGAGATATTCATAGGCGATTATATAGTCACGGATTCCTTCTGTAAGATGAGCGGAATAAAGTGATTTCCATTTTCCGCTGAACTCGGAATCAATCGGCGCAAGAGGCATGAAATTCGCGGAAAATGCGCTCGCCCGTGAATGCGAATAAGTTCCGACGACTTTTTTTAGAGGAACTTCTATAATTCCGATGTTTACTTCGCTCGCGACTTCAGCATTGCCTAGAATACCGTCGAGCGAAGGAAGATAGCCTGATCTTCCGGCCGAAACATTTTCCATGTAAGAAGCTTTAGCGAGCTTCCGTGCCTGTTCATAAGAACTCAGTGCAGAATCGAGCATTTATACCTCAATCTGAAATCTTTGAAAAATCAATCAATCCCCTGAATCTTAAAACAATCGACTCTAACAGCGCGAGACGGTTATCTCTGAGAGCCGTGTCTTTATCCATTACCATAACATCATCGAAAAATTTATCTATATGGGATTTCGCTTCTGTTAAAACAGAAAAAACCGCATCGTAATTTTTTGAAGCGATTGCCGAATCAATGGCGTCCTTCTTCGACACAAAAAACGAATGAAGATTTTTTTCGGCATCCGCCGAGAAAAGTTTTTCGTTTAGATCAAGAGTATAATTCTCATTCTTGCTTCTGAACGAATTATAAATGTTATTAATACGCTTGAAACCTAGAAGCATTGCGGAGAAATCTTCAGCTTTGCGGAATTTATTCAAAACACCGGCACGGAGAAACAAATCGTAGTAATCATATTCACCGAGAGAAAGACACGCGTCGATTTCGTCATGAGCGAAACCTGCATCCGCAAATATTGTATTTACACGGGCAGAAAAGAATTCAAGAACCTTGGAAACAAGATTTTTTCCGTCTTTGTACATTGAAGCGCATTCATCAAGAATAAGCGCGATATCGGCGTTCAGGCGGTTCTTTATGAAAAGGTCGGCAACCGCGTTCGCCTGACGGCGCAAAGCATAGGGATCCTGTGAACCCTTAGGAATATTTCCGACTGAATAAGAACCCATGATATTGTCGATTTTTTCTGCGGCTGAAAGAACAACAGATACAATAGATGAAGGAACCGCATCGCCCTGAAAACGCGGACGGTAATGATCCTCAATCGCATCAGCGACGAGCTGATCCTCGCCGTCCATAAGCGCGTAAATGCGCCCCATCTTTCCCTGAAGCGATGTAAATTCCATGACCATCGAAGTGTTGAGATCAGCCTTCGAAAGAAGCACCGCCCGGTCGATTTTGGAACAAACAGCAGCATCGAGTTTGAGCTGTTTTGAAATAACCGAAGCTGTCTTTCTTACTCTTTCGACTTTGTCATATATAGAACCGAGCTCTTTATGAAAGAGAACGGTTTTCAGTGATTCAATTTTGCTTTCAAGTTTGTGCTTTCTGTCTTCGTTGAAAAAGAATTCCGCGTCTGAAAAACGCGCCCTGATGACGCGCTCGTTTCCGTCTTTGACGAATGATGTCGCGGGATTATTCGAAACAACGAGGAATTTATTTGTGAGCTTGCCGTCTTCCGATCTCACGGCAAAATATTTCTGATGCTCGCGCATTTCGGTAATGAGAACTATGTCAGGAATTTTGAGATAATCGGAATTGAACTCGCAGACTACCGCATGGGGTTTTTCCACAAGGTATGTTACAATGGAAACAAGTTCTTCGTCATCTACTAAAACACCGCCGGCTTTCTTTGCCGCTGAAGCAAGTTCAGCCTTAATCATTTCGCGTCTTTCGTTCTGATCGAGAAAAACACCTGCGTCTTTGAGCTTCGATTTATATTCGGAAATCTTTTTAATTTCAATCATGGAACCCGACTGAACATAATGACCGCGCGTCAAATTTGAAGAAACTATTCCGTCAACATCGAAGGCAAGAACCTTTTCATTGAAAAGAGTGAGAATGTATCTTATCGGACGCGGATAACCTATCTGCTTCGTTCCCCACTTCATCTTTTTCGGAAAAGGAAGTTCTTTGATAACAGAAGAAAGAAGCTCCGGAAGAATTTCTTCGGTCTTTCCGCTTTTCATTTTCTTTTTGGCGAAATAATATTTACCTTTCGGGGTTTCCTGAATCTCGAGGTCTTTTTCTTCTACATCGTTTCCTTTGAGAAAACCTAGAAGAGCCGGAGTCGGTTTGCCGTCTTCAGAATATCCTCTGTCAGCAGAAGGTCCCTTCAGCTCAAGAATCTCGTCTCTCTGTGTGTCCGAAACGCCGCAGAGAACAGCGGTAATACGTCTCGGAGTCGCATAAACCTCAATCGCAGAGAAATCAATTCTTGCGGTTGAAAGCTTATCCGACATCATTTTTTTAATATTTTCAAGCGCCGGAGGTATGTATCCGGCAGGAATTTCTTCAGAACCTATTTCAAACAAAAGATTGGCTTTATCAAACATAAATTCTCCCAAACAGTATTACCCTTCCTTCTATTAGGGTAAGCACTATTGGCAAGAACTTTTTATGGATAATTTGCGGGGTATTGATAAAGAAATCAGTCAATTTTGAGGTGTTTCTTTATTTCTGCCGAATGCCTTTCAAAAAACGGGCTCGACGGCATATTTCCGCATTTTGCACATTTGACGAAATACGGCGAATTGACGTTTCCGCATTTTTCACATGAATAATCTGCGGCGATCTTTTCTTTCCATTTGTCTATGCCGAGATTCTTTCTGCATTCTGCCGATTCAAAGAGTTCAGCACGGTGAGGCATCTGCTTTTGAAATTCTTTAAGTTTATCGCATGGAAATTCGGCGCAGTCTTCGCAGTTCAAAATTCCTTTTTGCGAAGCACAGGCCGTAAATGAACATTTTTCGCAGTAAACGCTAAGCTTATCCGAACGGCATCCTTTACAGCGCATCTCTTCTTTCGTCATGCCGAATTTGGAGGCCAGTGCCTCAAGCGCGTTTTCATTTGTGCGGGAAAATATATAAACGGAACATGTTTCGCAGAATAGTCCGCAATACGCGGTTGTTGAAAGATCGCTCATAAAGCCTCCATGTCATCACAAATGAAATCATCCATGCAGAAAAGAAACGCCTGTCAATAAAATAATAACTTTATAATAGATGGGATATTAACTGCCTGAGGTAATACTATGCCTTCAATATCAGTATCTCTTTTTCTGATTTATTTTTATTATTCTTCGGATATGCTTTTATTTCAATCCCAAGACCGAGATTATCCAGATATTCGATCAGCGTAGATATTTTCATATCCTTTCTTGATTCAAGTTTTGAAACACCTGACTGAGAAAATGTTTTAAGATCTTCCTGCCTAATTCCTCTTTTCTCTCTTATTTCAGACAAACGAATCTGCAATATGGCTTTCTCTGCTTCAGCATAGGCTTTTCTTATTTTTTTCTCAGGTAAAGATGATGATATTTCATCTATAATGCTATTTTTTTTTGTTTTCATCTATGCCCCTTTTTTTAAGGTATTTATCATATAACTTTTCAGCTGCTGGAATCATTATACTATAAAAATCTTTTTTTCCTCTTTTATCTCCGCCTATTAACAGAACAGCTTTTCTTTTTGGATCGAAAATAAACAGTATGCGATATACTCTAAGTTTGTTCTGAATTCTTAACTCTTTCATGTTTTGATAGCGGCTCTGTTTAAGACTATCAACATACGGCCTGCCGAGATTCGGACCGATTTCACGCAAAATCAGCAAACTTTTCAAAACAGCCTGACGGGCATCTTCATCAAGACTCATAATCCAAAACGCAATTTCATCAGTCCGTTCAATTTCCCACATAAATCAATTAAAGCAAAACCAAACATGAAGTCAAGTGAATATTAAAAAACCAAAACATTGCGCGATCGACCGCCTATAAATGATTCCGAAAATTTAATGCATGGAGTAAAGTTGCATTATTTACATATATTCTATAATTCTTACCGAAAAAACTCAGTTGAATTACGTATATATTGTTAGATAAAACATTGACATAAAGCTGAAATGATAATAATTTGAGGTGTAAAATGAGTGTCGTTATGGAATTTACAAAAGAACAGCTTGAACAGATCGGTTCGTATATCGAATCAAACTTCGACCGCTTCGGTGCGAAAAGCAATGTAGTGCAGCTGCGCGCGTATGACATACAGCTCATCGAACGAATGACACGCATCGAAGAAGAACTAAGAAGCCAGCGCGAAATACTACTGAAACAGAACGAAACGATGCAGTTCGGATTCACCCAGATGGACAAGCGTTTTGAATCCATGCAGAAGCAAATGGACGAACGATTCGCCGCAGTCGACAAAAGATTCGATGATGTGAACAAAAGATTTGATGATGTGAACAAAAGGTTTTCAATGATGATGTGGATGATAACTGCAGGCTTTACAATCATTGCAACAGTTATAACACTTCTTTCAATTTTCGCGAGATAGAATTAAACCGGTTTTACTTTTTTTAAAACTGCAGAATACTTTTTCAAGTCGCCTCTTTCAGCTCTTTCCTGTAGATAATCAGCAGTTTCCAAAGCAGTTATCTTTTCGGTTACGGCGCTTGCGATAAACTGATTGATTGAAATATTATCTTTTTTGGATAACTTTTTTATTTCTTTATGAAGAGAATCCGGAATCCTAACGCTTAAAGTACTCATAATTTTTCTCCTATGATATTCAGAAATTCATCCGGTTCAATCACCCTAATCCCGAAGTTTTCAGTTCCGTCAAAATCCTTTATGTTGAAAGTAATAATAAAATCAGCTGAAGCGGCAACCGCAAGTTCCAATATATGATCATCATACGGATCTTTTAAAAAATGCACCAAAGGTAATAGATCTTATGATGAATTGATGTTTTGCATAAGTAATCTATAAAATCATCAATATCATTTTTAGAAAGACCCAACAGTTTCAAATGCTTTAATAGAACCGCCTCATATTACATAACCAAAGGAACCGACAAAAGCATCTCAAATATATTTTCAGGAATCAGAGAAAGAAGCTTATAAGAAGAACCCTTAGAGGATTTTAATCCCGAAAGAATAACATTTGTATCAATAATTACTCTTTTCATAACGGTACTATATGCGATACCGTTCTTCTGTCAAGAATTTCATTTAAACTGCCTGCCGCAGTGGAAACTACATGATGTACAAATATAAATTCAAACAGCAGTAGTGATCGATGTGCTTTTTTTGCGCCCTCACCCAGCCTCCGGTTCACCCTCTCCCAGAATGAATTCACCTTTGATATCAGTTTAATATTACTTTGTCTCAACGGTCTCTTTGGCGCGTATCCCATCCTTGGGCGCGCCAAACTGGAGCACCTCCTGTGCACTACGCTTGTCCGTTTCGATATTTGACATCAATATTCTTTTCGCACACATCTCTGAGGTAATGCTTGCGGTCTCCCGCTGGGAGCTAAAGCTCCTCTCGCGGATAGTCGGAACGATCCCGACAAAAAAGCCGGGAATAAGATCTCAGTGTTTACAAACTCTATAAGGTCTTCTTTTGATCCAAAAATGATTCTATTCCGGTCTTAACAATATTCCATGTTAATTCGAGATTTATAATCAGATGATTAATGGCTTAGCCTCACTTATGAGTTTATCAATCTGACTTATTTCTAAAAGAACTTTTTTCCTTATGCTGTTATCCAAGTTCTTCGACTTCTCCGATGTCATTCAAAAGATCAAACATATCTTTTCTTTCATCAAAATCGATTAAATCAATATTTTTCTTAACGGCAAAATCAAGTTTTGCATACACGCTGAAAAATTTTTCGGGATCAAGACCTTTAACTCCCATATCAATATCCGAATTATCATTTTGTCTTCCGTTTAAGACGGAGCCGAAAATAAATACAGAATTGCACCCTTCTTCGCGCAGAATAGTATAAGCGCTTTGAATATCTTTTCTAAAAGGTGCTGGAATTTCACTGATTTTCATAATAAGAGAATATGAGAGAATTACTGATTTTTTTCAAGCATAATTTGACATGATTGAATTGCCGTAAAAATGAAGAATGAGATTATCATACCTCATTCTTCATTTTTAATTATTCATTGTAAAAAACGGCGCACGCCGTTTTTTACCTGTTCCTACAGAAACGGAAGCCGATGCCGCTGATCTCGTTATACGGGTTGACGCCGTTCACGTCGCCCAAGCGCATGCTGTGCGTAAGGATGTCATAGGCACCGCCACGAAAAACCCGATCCGAACCGACGTATATATCGTAGCACCATTCCCACACATTACCACTCATGTCGTAGAGTCCGAGAGCGTTTGCGCCGCTACCCTTGCTTTTTACCACGGCAGTACTTGAAACGCCGTAAACCGCGACTGCGCTCGTCGCTGACCCATCGCTATAATCCGCCGTAGCGCCGCTTGCGCTGTCGCCTTTCGTGTAATAAGTACCGTCACTACCAGCAACAGCATTTGTTGCGTCTGTTCCACGATAGCGCGCGGCATATTCCCATTCCATACTGCCGGGCAGACGAAAGCCTTTGGCTGTCGTACTCTGAACCGCGCCATCACAGGCTGTAGCATTAGCATCACTCGAATCGCGTATTATTGATC
>JAEWVM010000192.1 GCA_023396615.1 Spirochaetota bacterium
AAAGATTCTCTCGCGATGATAGATATTCTTGCTGAGAAAATGCGGAGAATCCCCGTAAAATTTAAAACAACTGCCGCATATATCGAACTTGCCGGAATACCGAATAAAATAGATCCTTTGCGTCTTAAAGAATTCTGCGAAGAGCGTTCAGTCGGATTCATTCACCGAATGGCAGAAATTGATCTGACTCGTGATGAAGCAAAGGACAGATGCTATGTATGCGCTCTTCACAGGAGAAATTCTCTTTTCAAACTCGCGCGAGAGTTAAACTGCGCAAAATTGGCTCTAGGGCACAATTTGGATGATATGATTTCAACACTTTTAATGAATATGAGTTTTCACGGAAATATTTCAACCATGCCCGCGAATGTTTCACTTTTCGGAGGAGAGCTTCACATAATAAGACCGCTTGCCGAAATCGAAGAAGAAGACATAGCAAAATATGCCGAGCTTCTTGATCTTGGAGTTCAGATAAGTCCTTGTCCTTTTAATGAAGGCGAGAACAGACACTTTATAAAAAAGCTGATTAATGAGCTGGCAGAAAAAAATCCGCATGCAAAGACGAACATTTACAGATCGATGGGAAGAATTAAAACTGATTATTTGTCATAATTTCTGACTTATAAGGTATGTCAGCGGAATATAGTCAGAATATTATTCTTGACTCATGAGATTAAAGAACAATTAGTATTGCTTCGTAGCGGAGAAAATATGCTTAATAAAATAAAAAAATTTTTTAAAAGATTTAAATCAAAAAAGAAAGGAAAAACTATAAAATTCGGTCCTGTTTGCAGGTTTCTGATACAAAAAGGGGTTCCGCAGAAGGAAGTGGCATTTCTTAAAACGTTAACAGAATATGCTTTTTTGATTCTTCTCTTTCTTGCATTGAGATCTTCGGTTTTCGGAAATTATAGAATTCCGACCGGATCGATGGAAACCACTTTAAGAGTCGGCGATCATCTTTTTGCGAACAAGCTCGCTTACAGTCTCAAAATTCCGTTTTCGACATCGCATTTGATAAGATGGCAGAAACCTCAGAGAGGAGAAATAATTTCTTTTAAATATCCGGGGAAAAACGTAATCGGGGCTGACAAAAAAGACGAAGGATTCATTCCTTTCATGAAATGGATATACAATGTTCCTGAATATACGAAAAGAATAGTCGGTGTTCCGGGCGATAAAATCTCCATGAAGAATAACAGGCTTTCAATAAACGGAAAACTGCTTCCGCTTAAGTTTATTAAAAGAGAAGAAAATTTTGTTTATTATGAAGAAGATCTTCTAGGAATAAAACATCTGGTAAGGTTTGAAGATTATAGAGATCCGTTAAATCCGGAAAATGAATTTGCTCAATTGGAAGAAAGTAAAAACAAGAAAGATGAAGATGACATGGGGTATGAGCTCATGACCCGTGACGCTTTCAGAGAAATCACCATTCCGGAAGGATTCTATTTTGCGATGGGTGATAACCGGGATAACAGTTCGGACAGCCGTGAATGGGGTTTTCTTCCTATGGAAAATATAGATGGACGTCTCGGCTTCAGGTGGATTCATATCGAAATGAACGATTTTATTAATGTTCCTCTGATAGGAACGCAGTTTCCATGGTTCAGTGAAGTTTCATTTAAAGGCTTTGGTCTAGTCGGAAACGAAGGAAGCAAAGATATTAAATGATTTATAAGTTTGAAGAGAAACTTCCTGAGATTGAAGAGGGAGTTTTTCTCGCGGACGGAAGCCGCGTGATCGGAAACGTCATCATCGGCAAAGATTCGTCTGTGTGGCATAATTCGGTTATACGCGGCGATATTAACAGAATAGTTATAGGCAGCGGAAGCAACATTCAGGAACTTACGACTATTCATGTGAACACCAGAAATGAAGGAACATTTATCGGAAGCAATACGACTGTCGGTCACAATGTAATCATTCACGGATGCGTCATCGGAAATGATTGCCTGATCGGAATGGGATCAATAATACTTGATTGTGCAGAAATTTCCGATCATTCGCTCGTTGCCGCGGGTTCAATAGTTACGCCGGATAAAAAATTTCCGCCGCGTTCCTTTATAATAGGCTCTCCCGCGCGGGCAATAAGAAGTTTGACTGATGAGGAAGTATTCACAATAACCGATTCTGCCCGAAAATATGTTGATTTAAAAAATAAATACCTTAACAATTCTTTCTAGCTAGGCGGAATTTCTGCCGAAAATACGGTATCCGGAAAATATGAAAAAAACAGCAGTATTAATATTATTACTTTTCCCGTTTGTGATTTTGCCAAGTGTAAAATCTGTTTCAAATAAAATAAAGGAAGAAGTTATACCTTTCCGCGAGGTGTGGGGATATCTTATGCGCGGTGAAGAGAAGAAGCTGAAGGGCGGAGAGCCTTTTTCCGACATAGGTTATTTCAGCCTGTGGATCAAAGCAGACGGAACTCTTTCTGAAAAAACACCTCGTCCGAGAATTGATCTTAGGAATAGATTTCCCCGCGTGCATATAGTCATTTCCGAGCTTACCGGAAGCTCTCTAACAAAAGATATTCTTGAAAAGGATTCAGAAAAGCGGATAAATTTGATTAATTCGATAGTATCTGCAGCAGAAGATTTTGACGGAGTTCAGATCGATTTTGAACACGTTGCTTCGGCGCAAAAAGATGATTTCATTTCATTTCTTTCTGATTTGAAAAAAAAGCTGTCAAAAGAAAAAATTTTGAGTGTTGCGCTTCCTGCAAAGAGAAGCTCTTCGCCTGATGACGCTTATGATTATTCATTAGTATCAAATATTGCCGACAGAATTATCATCATGGCGTATGATGAGCATTGGAGCAGAAGCAAGCCCGGACCTGTAGCATCATACGAATGGTGCGCAAAAGTTGCGGAATATTCCGCGTCAATAATTCCGAAAGAGAAAC
>JAEWVM010000229.1 GCA_023396615.1 Spirochaetota bacterium
AATTCCATCGGTACAGCTGAGGGAATTGGTGCGGGGAAATCCAATACGGCACTGATGGTTCTCAATGGTATCACTGCCGGAGCGGGAGATTTATGCGCGGATTTCTCCGTCACGGTTAAAGGTAACACTTTCGACGATTGGTTTCTCCCATCGCTGAACGAGTCCAAGGAAATCTATAAATACGCGAAAATCACATGTCCCGATAATCTTAATATCTGGACATCTTCCGAGGACATGTCATATTCGACAATCGCGCGCTACATTTACTGGGAATTCGGAACAGCCGGATATAGGAATAAAAACAACTACGATGGTTTCTATGCTCACCCCGCGAGACGGTTTTGAATGACTGCGTTTTTGCATGGTGTCTAATTTCAAAGGGCGTTCCACGCCTTTTACCCGGTTTTGTCCGGTCACCGGACTTGTTGTCAAAGGCTTCGCCTTTGAGATTCCTTGTTCGCATGGATCATGCAATAATGTCAAAAGGGTAAGGGCTTCAGTCGCCAGCCCTTACCCTTTTGCAATCCCATCCCGGCTTTTTATCTCGCGTATTCCTCGCACCGGCTTTGCCGGATGCTGCGGACGCTCGAGTGGTGTCCGACCTCGTCGGACAGCTTAAATTCTTGTTCTGTTCACTTCTCTTTTACTGAATGCTTTGCGAACTTTAGAATTCTTCATTATCGCTCATCTTTTAATATCATTTACTTTATTCTCTCTTGTGTTCATCCAGCCATATTTTAGCCTTCTTGTCTACTCCGCGATAATCAACTTTCTTTACATTCTTTGATCGCTTTCTTATTTCTTCTACGCACTTGCCGTACCCGTTTATTCCCGAATGTATTGCCATACGGGTCTTTCCGCCAGCGTCTTTTAAATTCATACTATGAAACATGAACTTTTCTTTCTCTATTGTCTCTATCTCCTCATACCTTAATTCTTTTCTCTTGTTCCATGCCGTATAACCTATTATCTTTTCTTCCGTAAGTTCTACCGTGTATGCGTTTATCCACAACTCTACAATCTGCCTGAGCCAGTCGTAAGCCCCTAATATAAACATAATGGTACCACCTAAAACCAGTATCTGTTCATATAACGGACTACCTAAAATATCCTTCGGATTCGATATGACTTCCTGAATAAACCGAACAACTACATACAGTGCAACCATGGAAAAAACAAAAACAAATATAAATACAACTCTCTTCCCATCTAACTCTTTTTTAGGCGTGGAATATTTCATAATTTGTTCCATGTTATTTAGCCCTCTTTCTGGAATCCATATACTTAAATGTTGCTGCTGTTCCTGCAGTCATTGGAGCACCAAAGAAATATGACGGAACAAAACTTCCCTGTGCCCATGTAGAAAATGCTCCGCCTGTAGTTTTGTAATAGTTGGTTAGATTCATAGGCCCGCTGACTGTGTAATTTATTCCACCAATAAAATTATTTCTTTCATCCTTTTAATATTTTGAATCGATCAGGAAAACCAATCCACCAATAAAAACAATATTTATACATCCCGGCAAAATATTAAAAATACTATACCAACTTATTTCACCGTAATAATTAAATTTGGAAACACAACTGGATTTCCTAAAATAAGATAAAACGCTGAATAGACTATTGTAACCATAATTAGAATTAGGATAAATCTCTTTATTTATTCTCATTTCTCTAACAAGACATTCTTCAGCGCTTTATTACCTTTGAGCCGATATACATAATAATCACTATCTATTGTTGCTATTTCTTTGATACCTGTCATCTCGGCGACTACTACCAAAGAACTATCAGCAAGATCCATCGGCAAATCTGAATATTTGTCAGTCAGCTCAATAATCCGTTCGAGATGAATTTTTTCTAAATTTACAATATTTAGAGCATCCCGTTTAAGCCATTCTAAGAATAGAATCTGAACTTTTGAATTGAAACCTAATATATGCGCGGTTTCGGTAATCACAGGCCACGTTGTATGCAAATGACCTTTATATTTTTGAAGAAAATTAATAGCAATATCATGAAACTTATCGTCTTTATCAAATAATGCAATTAACGGACCTGCATCAATGAGAATGTTTCGCACGCAGTTTATCCTTCAAAATATTTTTGTAATCTTTGGACAAATTGCCCTTTCCGCTGCCGTGTTTGCCGAACAAATCTTTACCCAGCTCAAACGGATTCGTAGTTTCTTCATATTTCTTAAAATACAATTCAATTGCGCTTTTAACGACTTCAGTTTTAGATAGATTTTCATTATCAGCAATTTGTTCAATTTTAGCTTCAATATCTTCCGGCAAACGAATCGACAGCATACATACCTCGTAATACGTATCGTATTACATTTTGAGATTTAGTCAATATGTTTTTCAGTGACTGTTTTTTCCTATGGAAAATTAAATCATGTAAACGGCTTCAAATCAATTCCGAAATGAGGCTTGCAGATAATCTCCGATATTTTTAACCGGCTCAGATTCCGGGATGATCCCGGAGATAAAACAAGTGCGGTATCGAGTCCTCTTCCTGTTCCGGCGGCGGCAATAATAAGTTCATCTTGAGAAACAAGCCCTGCATCGCATGACATCAAAGTTATTTCAACACAGACTTTCGTCCCTTCGCCGAATGTCCGCAAAAAGTCAGCCGCAACCGCCGGAGTATTATTGCCGAACAGTTTTTCCGTGTGAAACAGCATCGTTCCGAAATGAACTGAATGACCTTTCTCTCTGATTCGCGCGGTTAATTCATCCGGAAAACGGTTGGAATTCTTTTCAGAAAAATCAAACTGATGCGGAACAATGACCAACTTGTATTCATCACCCAACTTCTCAAACGCGGCAGACGCGGTGCGGCCTGTCGTTGAAGCTATAACGATTTTTGATATATCGCCCAATGCCGCGCGTTCGCGGATTAAAGATAAAACATGATCTGTAGAATTCGTTTTCAGATCTTCAAAATAGTGCACGGTTTTTTTCATTGAATAGCTCCTTGATAATCAACAATACCATATATAATACTATTTGACAAGTACGCACTATTTAGTATCATAGTATACTTTTTGATACTGTTTTATGTTAAGGATTCATAATGATATTCCAAGGAAAAGAATACCGCTGTGCGATGGAACTGACAATTGATCTTGTCGGGGGCAAATGGAAATCGATGATTCTATGGATCATCGCTGGAAGAACAGTGCGCTTTAACGCTCTCCGGCGTGAACTTCATGCAATCACTCAGAAAATGCTGACTCAACAGCTTCGAGAGCTCGAAACCGACGGACTATTGAACAGAAAAGTTTATGCCGAAGTTCCTCCGAAGGTTGAATATACTTTGACCGAACAGGCAAAACTTCTTTTACCTGTTCTCGAACAGCTCTGCGAATGGGGAAAGAAATATGCAGATGAAAGCCGCGAACAGTCTCATCCGGATAAAAAAAAGAAATCACCGGCTATAAAATACAACTGACGACTATATCAAATTCGCGACTAATCACAGCAAAAGACAAAGCTTTACAATTGGAATCTGGCGGCAAATCTAGCCTATTCTTTTTCAGCTCTTCTACGGAATTCGGTGGGCGTCACTTCTGTTTCTTCTCTAAAAAGATTATTGAAAGTTGTTTTTGAATTGAATCCGCACTCAAACGCAATTTGTAGAATCGTTTTATTGTTATTTGATTTATCCGCGAGAATTATCTTCGCATGCTCAATTCTACGTTTGTTTATTAATGTATTATAATTTACTCCAAGCTTTATATTTACAACCTGTGATATATGATACAAAGCAATTCCAGTTTTTAACGCGAAAGACTGCATCGTAAGTTCAGAATCAAGATATACTTTTTCAACATCAAGAAAATAAAGAATTTTTGCCAGATAATCATCTTTGATTTCTTCCGGCAGTCTGTTTCTCGCATACTTGGCTTTGGAATCTTTACCTTCTTCCTTTGAAAAGAAAACCTTTTCGTTAATTGATTTATGAAAAATACTAAAATAGTCTCCCTTGAGAAGTACGGCATATGCCGCAAAAAAAACAGGAACATAGATATAGACGCAAAATGAAAATGATGCAATACCGGCATATCTAGAATTCAGAAGATACATCACAGTTGAGACCGCATAAAATAATAGAATATTGAAAGCATAGCAAAGAAATATAATCTGCCAATTTCGTTTTAACCTTAATTCATTTGAATTTATTATTTTAGCCCGTTTATAAAACAGCCCGACTTCTCTTAAAGATAAACCAATATAAACAGACGCAGATAAAAAAACATACAAATAGAGCAATGCTCTATGGGGAAGCCGCAAGTTTCCGAATAAAAAATCCGCAATCACATTGATGTAATATGGTACAAATTCTTCCAAGTAAATTCCGCCGGCTAATACTGCAGCAAAAGGAAGCAGATGATAAAGTTTATACCGGTTAATCTCAGTCATTTTTCCGGCAATTGAAAGAATATAACAGTAGAACAACGGCCCATAGAGAAAGAAAAATGAATCTCTGATTTTAAAAAGAATTATGTAATCATAATATCCATGCTTTCGGAAAAAGAACTGCATAAATATTTCATAATTCAAAAGAATCAGAATAAGCGAAAATAACCGAACGGATAATTCTCTGCGGAAAAATAGAATTATTGAGAAGAAGCATCCGAATCCTACACAAAAAAGATATATGAGATCGAAAAACATACAATTCTCCGGCAAACCGACAGCATAGAATTAAGTAAAACTAATCATCCAATATTTTTTTTGTTCAATCCCATAGGATTGAACGACGAAATATCTTTATTATGGCATTATTCCGGCACTAACTCCGTGATGCAAGCAGCTTTCAGGGAGATTTTGAGTTTATATTCTATTTAAGGAAGGTGATTTCACATGAAACACAAAGCATCAAGAATTTCATTATTTATTTTCGCGTTATCGATTTTGGCAGTCTCTGCAGACTCTTTCGCAAAATCCAAATATGAACGTATTACGAATGGAATCGGCAACGTCATCGTAGGAGAAGTTTTGCCTTATAATGATGACGAAGGATACAAGAACCCTGTAATTGATTCAGTAAAACTAAGCGATATGGAACAATGGGACACATTTTATTACCGGGTTTTCTTAGGAAAAAAAATATCTTCATTCAAGCATGACATGAGAGTTATCACAATGACTCTAAAAGGTATCGGCGGTGATGCGGCAAAGTTTGACGAGGATGAAGGAGGAACAATCATCGGATGGATTAAACGGAAAGAAGACAGCAAAGAGTATGGAGAACGGACTGAATGGTCGCGCTATTTTGAAGATTTTCAGTCAGCAGGTATTCCTTTCGATTATTACTACTTTCCGTTTGACCCAGCAAAACCTTCAACATTTGAGTTTCATACCGGAGATGAAATCGGAAATGAAATAAATCTTACTCCCGAAAAAATGAGAGAATGGAAAGACAAGTACAATCTTAAACAGATTGCAGTTACAATGCTGGTTTTTTCTTTTGACGATCTCGGTGAAACTACAACAGGTGAAAACAAGAAAGTAATGGTCGCAAAGACTGACATCAACGGTAATGTCACCTATGAAGAAAAAGAACAGCTTGCAAAAATTAAAACTGTTACGAAATGGGGAAACAAAAAATTTCTCGCACAGGGAAAATTTAAAATAATTCTGGATTAAGTCTCAATTACGGACTGCTTTCCGCATTTGAAAGCAGTCCGTAACACCAAAAACATCTTGACCTGATAATATTTTTAACATATTGAGGAATATATAATTGTTAAGCCTGCAAGAATACACAGATTAATTGCGGTTTACATTTATACGCGCATGTGATACAATAGATTAAATTTATTTGTCTGGATTGAGGTGATTCATGAATTATAAAATAAAATTTATCCCGCTGGCGGCAATATTTGTTCTGATAGGATTTACATCATGCCGCGAAAACGATAACTTATCGATGAGCCGCCCCGTTCTCATTGAAGCAAAACAGCTGAGTCCGAATGAATATCTAATCAAATGCGCGGGTTACCCGAAAGACGGTCTTGAAGGAATACAGATGGAAGAATCCGCAAAAGAAGCGGCTCTTTTGAACGCGC
>JAEWVM010000217.1 GCA_023396615.1 Spirochaetota bacterium
GGATAAAAGTGAGCGGTTGATGCTTCCGAGTTCGGAGTTTGTTACAAAAATAAGGGGAAAATTATTCTCGGCAATATAGTCTATGGTAAGAAAATTTCTTGTCATGGGAACCATCAGTCCGCCCGCACCTTCCTGGATAACTATGTCGTATTTTTCTGAAAGATATTTTGTATGAGAGTTGATGACAGAAACATCTATTAATTTGCCGTCTATTTCTGCTGAGAGATGCGGAGAGGCCGGAAAAGAAAAAACAAACGAAGATGTTTTCCCTTCGAGATCGTCATCAGTTAAATTGATACCCATAATTTTTCTGTGCTCAATTATGTCTTCGGCCGGAAATGATGACCCTGTCTGAACGGGTTTCTGTGTAATTACATTTACTCCGTTTTTTTTCAATTCACGGGCTAAGATGCCCGATGCGAGAGTTTTTCCTACGCCTGTATCTGAACCTGTTATAAAAAACACATTATCTTTCATTTTTTCTCAGCTACAAAATACATCGGATTATACGTTAGCGGAAATTTGTCATTTTCAGAAAAAGCGGCCTCATAATCATAAACGAATTTCTCAATTTCTGATTTACTCATTATCTTTTCTTTTGCATAATTTGTTCCTGTTTCTTTGAAGTGCTTCAATACTTCAAAAGGCGTATCAAAGTAAATAGTCTGTGTTTCTTCGGAAATATGAATAATCCTGTAGTTGTCGCTGAGCAGTTCGGCGATTTCACCTTTAGACAGGTAGTGAAGACCGATTTTAGTGAGATTGCGCAACTGAAAGAGATTATCGGGGCCGAATGTCGAAAATGCGAGTATTCCGTTTGTTGTTAGGTGAGCAGATATGTTCAGAAGAAGAGAAGGCATGTCATGCATCCATTGAAAAGCGGCATTTGAAAAAAAAGCGGAATATGTATCCCGTGTTACCTTGATAAATTCTTCTATGTCATTACGTACAAAATTTATTTCGGTATTATATGCTTTTGAAAGTTCTTTCATGCATGAAAAGCAATCGGCAATATCAACTGCCGTAATATTCATCTTTTTTCTCTTTAATAATATCTCTGTAAGAAAGCCTGTTCCGCATCCTGCTTCGAGTATTCCGTCTTCTTTGAAGTTAAAATTATCAAAAATGAGATTTTCGAGTTTTTGAGCCATTATTTTTTGAACATGAGCATGAGCATTGTAATCCGGAATGCAACGGCTGAAATTTCCGGAAATAATGTTTTTATCAATTTCATTCATTCAATATACTTTCCCATTTGTTCCACATATAAAAAGGATAATGAGGTGCATCAAGCTTCATTGGTTTTATTCCGCATTTTGTATGCCAGAATGAGTTCTGATTTGCAGAAGGTATTATTAAATCCCTTGAAGATACAAAAGCCTCATCATAGAAATCATAATCGCATTTTACTAAAGATTTGTCAAGAAGAGACAGTTCATTTTTGATTGATGAAAAACTTCTTAGAGGTCTGTTTGAATCAAAAAAAGAGAAATGATCGAGAGTCATATTCTTATAGAAACGTATGAGACTTTCTTCCGTGAGGTTGTTTTGAGTACGTGTGAAGATTTCAGGCGGTATGCCGAAATCTTTATCGACAAGATCAATTGTTCCGTTAACGGCAATTCTTCTGGCAAATAATTCTTTTGAGAAAATCTGCTGTGCTGTTTTTACACCGAATGACCATGAGATAAGATAAACTTTACTGTACTGACGGATTCTTGAAGTTAATGCAGACGCGTTTGAAAGATCAGTGTAATCATAGACTGTGATAATATCATACTTACCTGAAGTTAAATGAGAAGTGCAGTTTTCATCACAGCCCCACCCTGTGAAAAATATAATTGCCGAATCATGCCCATTTATAGATTCGTGAAAAATCATAATATTTTTCCGGCAGTTTCTATTATTATATCGGCTGCATGTTCGATTTCTGATTCTGTAAATGCCGAAGAAAGAGAAAGCCTCAAACGTGAGCTTCCGGCAGGAACAGTCGGCGGTCTGACAGCAAAGGCAGCTATTGATTCAGTTTCCAGTAAAGAGGAAAACATCACTGCATCAGAACTATTTCCGACAAATACCGGAATTATATGGCTGTTCCCGGCTGTTTTAAGCCCTGCAGTGCTTAACCTGTTTCGTAAAATTTTAGAAATATGCTTTAGATGATTTCTCCGGTTATGTGATTTTTTTATTTCGTTTAAAGCGAATAGATTCCAATTGATTGAAACTACAGGCAATGCTGTAGAAAAGATGAATGAACGGCATTTGTTGATGAGATAATCAATAATGTTTAAATCGGCATACACGAAAGCTCCGACTCCTCCGGCAGCTTTTCCGAATGTAGCTACAAGAATATCAATCTGCGGAAGCAGATTTAATTCCGAAGCCATGCCTCCGCCATTAGTTCCGTAAACTCCGAATGAATGAGCCTCATCAAGATAAAGAAGAGCATTATATTTATTCTTAAGTACACAGAGTCCGGCAATGTCCGCTGAATCTCCATCCATAC
>JAEWVM010000250.1 GCA_023396615.1 Spirochaetota bacterium
CCGATATATACGGATCAAATCCGATTACATTCATTCCCATTGCAATCGCATCGTTCGCGACCATTACGCCGATCGCACCGAGTCCGATTACACCTAATGTTTTGCCTCTGATTTCGCTTCCTGCAAACTTGCTTTTTTCTTTTTCAACAAGCTTGGGAACTTCGTCCCCCTTTCCTTTAACCGACTCTGTCCATTTCATCGAATCAAAAAGATTTCTCGCTGAAAGAAACATTCCGGCGAAAACAAGCTCTTTTACAGCGTTCGCGTTCGCACCCGGCGTATTAAATACAACTATTCCCTTCTCTGTGCATTTAGGAATAGGAATATTATTAACGCCTGCTCCGGCGCGCGCGATAGATTTTACGCTTGCAGGAATATCCATTTCAAGCATTCCGAAAGAACGGACGATTACCGCATCCGGATTCTGAAATTCAGATGCTATTTCATAATTATTGCGCGGAAATTTATCAAGTCCGATCGCTGATATTTTATTTAATGTCTGAATTTTATACATGTTTCCTCCTTATTTGTTAGCGGCTTCGAATTTTTTCATAAATTCGACAAGCTGTTTAACACCTTCTGCCGGGAAGGCATTGTAAATAGAAGCTCTCATTCCGCCTACGCTTCTGTGACCCTTCAAGCTTGAAAGACCTGCCGCAGTCGCTTCTTTGATGAATTTAGCGTCAAGCTCTTCGTTTCCTGTGACAAAAGGAATGTTCATGATTGAACGGTTTGCCTTTTCAACAGTTCCCTTAAACATCGCAGAAGAATCAAGGAAATCATAAATCATCTTTGCTTTGTCTTCATTTATCTTCTGCATTGCAGCAACACCGCCGACAGATTCTAACCATTTGAAAACAAGCATTGCAATATAAATCGCGTATGTAGGCGGAGTGTTATAAAGAGAATTTTCATCCGCGTGTGTTTTATAGTTGAGCATAGTCGGAGTAAAATCCATCGCGTGACCGATAAGATCTTCGCGGATTATAACTACCGTAAGACCTGCAGGACCCATGTTTTTCTGAGCACCGGAATAAATCAAACCGAACTTGCTGATATCGTATTCTTCAGAAAGAATATTAGAAGACATGTCCGCAACAAGAGGAACATTTCCGGTATCAGGAATTTCGCTGTTTCTGATGCGTGTTCCGAAAATTGTATTGTTTGTTGTGATGTGAAAATAATCGGCATCCTTGTCGAACTTAGCCGGATCAATTTTCGGAATATAGTTGAAGTTTTTATCTTCACTTGAAGCTACTACATTAATTGTTCCGTAGCGTTTTGCTTCGCCGATTGCTTTTTTTGACCACGCGCCTGTATGAACAAAATCCGCTCGCTTTGTGTTTTTGAAAAGATTCAAAGGAATCATAGAAAACTGAAGATGAGCTCCGCCCTGAAGAAAAAGAACCTTGTAGTTAGAAGGAATTTTCATGAGCCTTCTGAGTGATGCTTCAGCATCCGCTATTATTTCTTCGAACACCTTTCCGCGGTGAGTCATCTCCATAACGGACATCCCAGTGCCCTTGTAGTTGAGCATTTCCTCTGCGGCCTGTTTTAGAACAGACTCCGGAAGTACCGATGGTCCTGCTGAAAAATTAAAAACTCTTCCTGTCATAATAATCCTCCTTATTTTGAACCCGAACGAAAAGAGAGATCGGACATTACCGAAACAACCCTCAGCTCGTTTACAAGGTCGATATTTGCTACAAATATTTCTTTCGCATTAAGCCTGATGTTTGCCGGAGTAAAATTAAGAATGCCTTTTATTCCGCCTTCAGCAAGCCTTTCAGCCGAACTCTGCGCCGCTTCGGACGGAACAGCAAGAACCGCCGTATCGATTCCGTCGCGCTTAACAATTTCCGGAATCTGATATGCCGGAAAAAGCTTAACATCGGTTTTCAAAGTCTCAAGCTTATTGACGCTTGAATCGAAACCCGCTGCGATTTCAAAACCGCTTTCCTTGAGGTTCGGATAATTAAGAATCGCACTTCCGATACGACCAAGCCCGACCACGCAAATTTTTCTCTGACGGTCAAAACAGAGAACGTTTCCAATGAGCTCTTTCAGCTTTTTGACCTGATAACGGGCACCGTTGTTTCCGGTAAAACCGATGAGGCTCAGATCTTTTCTGATGCTGTGAGAGCTGAAACCGATCAAGTCGGCAAGGCGGGATGATGTTACAGTCTCCGCCTTTTCCTTTTCTAGATCACCGAGAACCTGATAAATTTTACAGATTCTTTCAATTGTCGGCTTTGGAACGTCTTTTATTTCAACCATGTAAACAAAGATTAAAAAAAGTGAGAATTAGTCAAGTGATTAATTCGATTATTTGTGAATATTTTCACATTTTGAGGGATTTTTTCGTCCTATTTTTTTCTTTTGTGGAAGAATTGTTATTTCTGAAATAACTGCATAGTTATCCACTTTTATTATGTCGGATACGGTCTTAGCCACAGTCTCACATTCAATAAACGCTTCAGGATCATCTGATTCAGCAAAAAAAGCATTTCTGTAAAAACCGCTTTTTACTATATCCGGATGAACCGTTGTAACCTTGAGTCCATGTTTGCGGTTTTCTTCAAATATCGATTTAGAAAAAGCGCTGATTCCGGCTTTTGCAGCGCCGTAGGCGGCGGCAAACGGTGATGGAGATTTAGCTGTTACGCTTGAAATGTTTATAATCAGACCTTTCTTCTCTTTTAGAGAGCGGAGAAATACTTTACATGCAAGCATCGGTGAGGTTAAATTCACCTTAACTATTTCATCAATTTTTTTGAGACTCAATTCTTCATGAGGAGCAAAATACGCAAGCCCTGCATTATTTATAAGAACATCCACTTCATGCTTCTTTTCAATCGGAACCAGAATTTTCTCAAAATTACTTAAATCCGAAATATCACATTCGATCTTTTCAAAACGCCTGTCGGAAAATTCAGTTTTAGAAAAATCCCGGGCAATACCGATTACTGAGATATTCATCATTATAAGTTCTTTAGCAATGGCTAAACCGATTCCCGACGAAGCCCCGGTAATAAGCGCTTTTTCATATTTCTTCATAAATTATCTATTTAATCACATGATCTAAAAACAAGTATTATTTTAGAATCGGACTTAATTTAAGGCTCGGGAACAAATGATATCTCATAGTTCGTTCCGCCTTCATTTGATCTTTTCATTTTTGCATCCATCTGCTGAACAAGCATTTCAACAAGCCTCATCCCCAGACCGGATACATTTTCCGCCTCATCTATTCCGCAGCCGTTATCAGAAACCAAAAGATAAAATATTTCCTTTTCAGAATATATTCTAATAGTTATTTTTCCGTACTTCTTGTCAGAAAAAGCATACTTGATAGAATTTGAAACGAGCTCGGTAACGATAATGCCCAGACTGAACATTGTTTTTGTTTTAATTTCCGATTCGTCAAAAACCGACTCAATTGAAATTTCCTCACCTAGACCAAAAGCTTCCGTAATATTACGGATAAGTGCAGGAAAATATTCATTAACACGCATTTTTCCGTCATACTCGGAAAAAGAAAGTCTTTCGTACAAAATCCCCATACTCCGCACTCTTCCGCATGCTTCCGAAAGAGCTTCATGGGTTTCAGGATTTGTACTTTTAGCAGATTGAAGATTTAAAAAAGAACATATCGTATTAAGATTATTTTTAACCCGGTGATGAACTTCTTTCACTATTATCTCTTTCTCGGCAAGAAGTGCCTTTATTTTATCTTCTGCGGACAATCGTTCTGTTATATCATATACGATTGAATACAAAAGATGTTTTTCTTTTACAGTGATCGGCCCGCTATAAACTTCAACATCACGCACACTTCCGTCAGCAAGTCTGTGCTTAAAATGAAAATGATTGCGCTTCAGTTTTATCGCAAGATTCATCTCTGATTTTATTTCTTCAATAGACAAAGTATTTATTTCAGAAATTTTCATTCTGCGTATTTCTTCCCGCGTCCAGCCGTAAAAACGGACAGCTGCGGGATTTGAATCATATATTTCACCGGTTTCAGGATCAATCAGAAGCATCACCGCATGGTTGTTTTCAAAAAGACTATCATAATGACTTTCTGCCGCCATCAATACATCTCCGGCATTTGAAGCTATTGCAATTTCTCTTGCAAAGACAATTGCCCCTTTTTTACCATCATATTCTACAGGTTCACCGACTGTTTCAACCCATACTTCACTTCCGTCCAAACGTATAAAACGCTGTTTAAAGAAGTCACGGACAGAACTCTCCTTTTCATTGATTTTTTTTATTCTTTCATTTATCTTGTCATGATAATCGGGATGAAAACGTTCAAAAACATTTTTGCCTATAAGTTCAGTGCGATCATCTGCTCCGAACAATTTAAGTGCGGCATCGTTTAAAAAAGCAAATTTTTTATCCGTTTGAATAAATATGGGAACAGGCGCTCCTTCGACAATAGACCGGAATCTTCTATCGCTTTCACGTAATTCTTTTGAGCGTTTTTCTTCTTCGAGACGCCACTTGATCAGTTCACTGTTAACGGCTTTTAAATTCTCATTCATTTCCGCAAGCGCATCATTGCTCTCTTTTACTCTTTTCTTTTCCAAATATAGTTTATGCGCCATCTTAATGGAAGTATTCAGAATTATCGGAGGGAAATTTTTAACAATGTATCCATATGATGTTATTTTTTCCGTTTTATCGACTATCGCTTTTTCAGTGTGGGATGAAAGAAAAACAATCGGAATATCGCAAAATTCAAGAATCTGTCTTGCGGCTTCTGTTCCGTCAATTCCGCTGCCCAGATCAATATCCATTAGAATCATATCTATTGAAGCATTCCTTCTCCCGGCTATGGCCACAGCCTCTTCCCCTGAAAATGCCTGAACGACCTCGTAACCTTCGGAACGAAGAATCATGGCTTCTTCCATTGCTATTATAGCTTCATCTTCAACCAGAAGAATTAGGCGAACGCCGCAATTACTCAAATATAAACCTCTTGACCGGGAATATGTGACATTATCTTAAGATGTTAAGCCTGATGAACGAAAAAATAAAGAATTTTATATTTTTAACAATCATTTATAGATGACATCTTTCTTTCAAAGTAATAAACTAAATGCATCTGTATAATTTTATTTAATAGAGCTTGATGAATTATAAGACAATATCAAGATATTGCACACAGATGAACTGATATTTTTTGAACAATTATTTTATGATGTAATGTAAATTAATCGGAGTGCTCCTTGTACACAATAGGAAAACTTGCAAAAAGATACGGCATATCACGCTCAGCTATTCTCTATTACGATTCCGAGGGCCTGCTGAAACCAGACCAGAGATTACCTAATGGATACCGCTTATATTCGGAGAAATCCTCTGAAAAACTAAAAATTATCTTACAACATAGAAGCGCCGGAATCGCGCTTTCGGAAATCAAAAAAATAGTTTCTGAAACCGGACAGGGGGATATTCAACCAATTCTTTTTAAAAGATTAAATGAAATAAACAATGAAATTTTCTCTCTGAAAACACAGCAGGAAGTAATCATCAAACTTTCAAAAATCAATATTTCAGAAAACAGTAATAAATCCATTTCAGAAATTCTAAAAAAAGCAGGCATAAAATTCGATAATTTTATGGAATGGCATAGAAATTTCGAAAAGAATTCTCCTGAACTGCATTCTCTTTTTATGAAAAAAATAGGTCTAAAACGAACCGAAATAAAAAGGATTAAAGATTTATCAAAATAATTTTATTGCGAAATATTGCGATTCCGCACGAATGACTCAAACAGGATAACAATGCATAATACTTTAATACTTGCTCCGATGCGCGGAATAACAGATAAGGCATACCGTTCAGCTTTCGCCCGTAATTTCAACGGATTCGACTACGCGGTCGCGCCGTTTGTTGCAGCTTCAGCAAGCGCAAACATGACTAATAAATTTCTTCGCGAATTTGATCTTAAAAATCCATGCCTGATGCCGACAGTTCCGCAAATATTAAGCAACAATCATGAAGACTTTGTTCTCATTGCCAACGCGCTTTATGATGCCGGATATAAAACAGTAAACTGGAATCTGGGATGTCCCTTCCCGATGGTGGTCAACAAAAATAAAGGCTCAGGTCTTTTGAGATATCCCCACTTGATAATTTCTTTTCTTGAAAAATCTATTCCGCTTTTAAAATGTAAAGTCTCCATAAAAATGCGTCTCGGATTCGACGCTCCGGATGCGGTATTTCAGCTTCTTCCTGAATTTAATAATTTTCCGATAGAAGAGATAGTTATTCACCCGAGAACCGCGAAGCAGATGTATACAGGAGTAACCGATCTTGATTCATTCGAAAAATGTCTTGAATTAAGCAAACATGAAATTGTTTACAACGGTGATATTATTTCAGCTTCTCAGTTTCAGGAATTGTCAAAAAGATTCAAAATTAAAAAATGGATGATCGGAAGAGGCGCACTAAGAAATCCGTTTCTTCCTGATGAAATAAAATGCGGTAAAGAAATTCCGATTGAAGAAAAATATTCGCGTCTTAAACTTTTTCATGATGAGATATTCAGCGAATACAGCAATAAAATCGAAAACAAAACCCATATCCTCGACCGAATGAAAGGACAGTGGTTCTATCTCGGAAGTTTTTTTGAAAACCGGAAAAAAGAACTTAAAAGAATCAAAAAAACTTCAAGTCTAAAAAAATATCTCGAAGAAACGGATATCATTTTCTCGAATCAACAGAAATGAGAAGCTGATACTTTTCTTCTGTTTTCACATTAGCGCAGAATTCGGCAAATTTAGCATAATCTTCTACGCTAATCTCTCCTTTCGGAATATACAGTTTTTGAACCGCTTTCAAAACCGGACTCCCCTTCTTTTTGTTAAGCGTAAACTCTGCAGAACACTTGCCGAAAGTATATTTTCTGACTTT
>JAEWVM010000004.1 GCA_023396615.1 Spirochaetota bacterium
GCTTCAGGCTGTGATGATGGATGGAGAAGGTGCACCTGACATTATTGAATGGTTAATTGAAAACAATAGAATTCTTTCGTCTGATCCGGAAAAGTCTTTCGTTATTCCGCTGAACAAATATATATCCAAAAGTATGATTAATAATAAAATATTAAACTCGCGTCTATCATGGGTAACCTACTCTAATAATATTTACGGTCTTCAACATGACGTTCATCCCACAGTTTTAGTATATAACGATACTGTATGGAAAAGAGCCGGAGTTGATATTTCTAAAATCGAGACCTGGGATGAATTTTTTGAAGAATCAAAAAAACTTCAGAAATTAAAAAGAAACGGTCAGCAGGTTCATTTCGCTCTTCCATTCGGTTTTGGCGGACTTGGCGACAGCATGTTTATGATCTGGCAGCAGACGGAAATACCTATTGTAACAAAAGACGGCAAACCTAATTTCGACTCTCCTAAATTTATAGAATTTGTCAAAAAATGGGAAAAATGGATGGATACCGGCTCAATGAAAATGTGGGACTGGGGCAATTTCGCTAAATATATTGCAGACGGGACATACGTTTCATATATCGCAACAGACTGGTGGGTCTCTCAGAGTGATATGGCAGCAAATGACGGAAAATATAAATTAAAAGTACGCAATCTCCCAGTTTACAAAAAAGGGATGAAATGCGGCTCTTCATGGGGAGGGTCCTTCCTCGCTATTCCAAAAGGAACAAAAGATCCTGATAAAATTTTCAAGATTATGGAATACATGCAATACGATGAAGCTGCTGCAACAGAAAGGTTTTACGAAACAGGAATGATTCCGCCTGTCGAATCAATATATGATCATAATTATTTCAAAAGAGAAGATCCGAGATTCGATGGCGCAAAACTAACAGAAATACAAATTAAAACAGGCAAGGATCTTCCTAAAGTCATAATGGCCGATGAATTCTGGAATTACCTTGGAGATTTCAGCCACTATTTTAAAGAGCATTACATCGAAAAGCGTATTTCTTTTGATGAAATGATTGAATACGCTCAATTTACAGGCATGAAACGTTTAAGATATTGAACGAAAAGTTCCGGGAAATAACTTCAATTATTTCAAACGAGAACTACGGTTAATGGCAAGAGGAATCATTTTAAAGATGTTTATTAATAACAGAATCAGTTAGAACATTTATTTATTTATTAATGAAATAAATTATAACGAAAGAGGATAAATGAAAAAAATCACATTAGCCCTATGCGCGTTATGCGCGATAATCTTCTCTTATGCTCAGGCTGATCAAAAAAAACGAACAGTACTGTTGTGGACATTTGCCGCCAACAACTGTGAAGAATGGAAAATGAGAAAAACGGATATTGATCAGAAGTTCAATATCGATCTTCAGATTGAACTTCTCGCACAAAATGCTTTCGTCCAGAAACTTCAGGCAGTCATGATAGACGGGGAAAACATTCCTGATATTATAGAATGGATGGTAGAAAATAACAGAATACTTTCTTCCGATCCAAGAAAATGTTTTGTTTTACCTCTTAATGAATATGTTCAAAAATCAGATTTATTGTCCCAGGTATGCGAAGGTCGTTTTTCGTGGCTAACATACGGAGAAAACATCTATGGTCTGCCTCACGATGCTCATCCAGCTGTTCTGATGTATAATGACACTATATGGAAGAGAGCGGGAGTTGATGTCGCCGAAATTGAAACATGGGATGAGTTTTTTGAAAAAGCTAAAAAACTGAACAAACTAAAAAGAAACGGCAAACAGGTTCATTTTGCACTTCCTACCGGAAATGACGGTCTTGGCGATACGATGTTTATGATATGGCAGCAGAGCGGCGCACAAATACTAACAAAAGACGGCAAACCTAATTTCAACTCATCTGAGTTTATTAAGTTTCTAAAAAAATGGGATAAATGGTTGAATACCGGCTCGATGACAAAGTGGGATTGGGGTAATTTTTCTAAATTAATTGAAAACGGAACATACGCCTCATATATCGCTACCGACTGGTGGCTTTCACAATCTGATTTAGCGGCAAAAAGCGGAAAATACGATCTCAAAATACGAAACCTGCCCGTCTATGAAAGAGGTATGAAGTGCGGTTCATCATGGGGCGGCTCTTTTCTTGCAATACCCCAGGGAACCAAGGATCCGAAAAGAATATATGACATAATTGAATACATGCAATATGATCAATCCGCTCTAAAAGTCCGGTACGAAGTTACAGGAATGCTTCCGCCTCTCAAAAAACTGTGGAAAGACGATTTTTTTAATGATGATGACCCGAGATTCGGCAACGCGAAAACTGCCAGAATACAGATAAAATCAGCAGAAAATATACCTTTAGTTGTTTCAGGAGATTATTTCTGGGATTTTCTTAATGATTTCAGCTATGAGTACTCAGATTACTTTGTTAACAAAAAAATATCCTTTGATGAAATGATAGCCAATACACAGGAGAGAACCTCACGAAGATTGAAATAAAAGTATTAAGACTTATGCGATAATAGATGATTTCTAGAAATTTCAATCATTATAAAAGATGTTTGTGATGCATAGAATATACTAAAAATAAGCAATAAAAAAGGGGCTCAAATGAGCCCCTTTTTTATTATTAACCGAGTCTTTTCTCGATTGCTTCGAGTTCAGACATAAGTTCTTTCGGAAGATGATCTCCGAAAGTCGGATAGTGATTTGCTCTAACATCGGCAATTTCAGCTTTCCAGCCTTCTTTGTCGAGTGAAAGAAGTTCTTTCATATCTTCTTCGCTTACGCCGTTAGGTCTGTCGATTGCGTCAACAGTCGGCATTACACCGATAGCAGTTTCCTGAAATTTTCCTTCTCCGTCGCAGCGCTCGAAAATCCATTTGAGGACACGGCTGTTTTCGCCGTAACCAGGCCAGAGCCATTTGCCTTCTTTAGTTTTTCTGAACCAGTTTACGAAGAAAATCTTAGGAAGCTTGTCTTCAGTTGATTTTGATCCTACAGTGATCCAATGTTTGAAATAATCGCCCATATTATATCCGCAGAAAGGAAGCATTGCGAATGGATCTCTTCTGATTGTTCCTGCTTTAAGGTCAAGAGCAGCAGCCGTGATTTCCGATCCGACGATTGATCCCATGAATACGCCGTGATTCCAGCTTGTTGCCTGGTGAATCAAAGGAATAGTGCTTGGTCTTCTTCCGCCGAAAAGAATCGCAGAGATAGGTACTCCGTTCGGATCTTCCCATTCCGGAGCGATTGCAGGGCACTGTTTTGCAGGAGCCGTGAAACGCGCGTTCGGATGCGCAGCAGGCTTCTGATCTTTGTTAGCTTTATCCTGAACCCACTCGTTTCCGTTCCAGTCAATAACCTTGCCAGGAGCGTCGTATCCGATACCTTCCCACCATACGTCTTTGTCTTCTGTAAGAGCAACGTTTGTAAAGATAGTATTCTTTTCAATTGATTTCATTGCATTTGGATTTGAATCCATTGATGTACCGGGAGCAACACCGAAGAAACCTGCTTCAGGATTGATAGCATAGAGTCTTCCGTCTTTTCCGTATTTCATCCACGCGATATCATCACCGATAGTTTCAACTTTCCATCCAGGGATAGTAGGAACGAGCATCGCGAGATTTGTTTTTCCGCATGCAGAAGGGAACGCAGCCGCAACAAATTTTGAAGCGCCTTTAGGATTTGTGATTTTAAGAATGAGCATGTGCTCAGCCAGCCATCCTTCATCGCGCGCGATAGCTGAAGCGATACGGAGCGCAAGGCATTTCTTTCCGAGAAGAGCGTTTCCGCCGTAACCTGATCCGTATGACCATATTGTTCTTTCTTCAGGGAAGTGTGAAATATATTTCTTATCAAGAGGAGCGCAAGGCCATTTGCCGTTGTCTTTTTCGCCTGCAGCAAGAGGTTTGCCGACAGAATGAAGACAAGGAACATACTCGCCGCTGTCGCCGAGAACTTCAAGAACCTTTGCACCAACGCGTGTCATGATGTGCATGTTTGCAACAACATAAGGAGAATCAGTGATTTCAACACCGATTTTAGCGATGTTTGATCCTACAGGACCCATGCTGAACGGAATTACATACATAGTTCTTCCTTTCATGCATCCTTCGTAAAGACCTTTCATTGTTGTCTTGAGTTCTTCAGGGTTGATCCAGTTATTTGTAGGACCGGCTGCTTCTTTTGTTTTTGAAGCGATGTAAGTACTTTTTTCTACACGGGCAACGTCAGACGCGTCTGATTTAAAAAGAACGCATCCAGGTCTTTTCTTTTCATTAAGAGGAATTGCAAGACCTTCGTCAACTGTGATCTTGATCATTTCATCATACTCTTTCTGTGAACCGTCACACCAGTAGATGTTTTCCGGTTTTGTCATAGCAGCAACTTCTTCTACCCATTTGAGCAGTTTCTGATGCTTAGTCATGCTACTTTCTCCCATATAAAGCTCCTTTTATTTATTATTTTTTCGTGTTAATAATACACCGCTCTCCGCGGGATTTTTTTCTGTTATGAAAATATCCGAATGAAACAGTTTGATCTGCTGAAAAAAGAAACGGAGGAGTGTAAAGAACCCTGAAAAAATTGCTATAATTTATTAAACTCAATTCATACCACTGTGTCAAGAAATTAAAGAAATAACCGGACAATAATCCGGTTATTTCTGTTTTATCACTTAATCGTGAAAAGAACCTGTCCTGTAAGAACTTTTGCGCCCTGGGCAACCGGAATCGATGCAACAACACCCGCTTTCTGGGTCTTGATCTCTGTTTCCATTTTCATCGCTTCGATGACGATTACTGTCTGACCGGCAGCAACTGAAGTTCCGACCGGCGCCTTAATCTTAACAACAACGCCAGGGAGAGGAGATTTCACAGCCTCGCCTTCGCCGCTTCCTGAAGAAGCAGGAGCCGATGCCGAAATTCCGTCCTTAACATTAACCTTGTAAGTTCTTCCGTCAACAACAGCCTCGTCGCCTTTAAGCTGAACGGCATAAGCTTTACCATTGATATCAACAGTATACTCGCCGCTTCCGGAAGCTTTAGCTTCTCCGCCGGCGCTTTTCTTGGCATCTTTACGTACACCGACAGTAGCTTCGCCTTTAAGATAAGCAACTCCCTTGTCTCCGCAAGCTGCAACGATAAATATGTTCTCGTCAGTTTCAGGAAGTTTATTTTCCTGAAGAATCTTTTTAGTTGCGGCAACACCTTTCTTCTCGTTGCGGTCATTTATCGCAAGAGGAGATTCTGTTGTGCGTTTGAGACCCATCTGTTCTTCAGCAAGTTTAACGATTTCAGGATCCGGCTCAACAGGAGTTTTACCGAAATAACCGAGAACCATCTTTCCGTAACCTTCAGCGAATTTCTTCCAAGGTCCGAGAAATACGTTGTTATATGCCTGCTGGAAATAGAACTGAGACACAGGAGTAACCGAAGTTCCGAATCCGCCGACTTTTACGACTTCATTCATCGCCTTAATTACTTCAGGATATCTGTCCATTGTTCCGTTGTCGCGCATCATCTGAGTGTTCGCAGTGAGCGCTCCGCCCGGCATAGGAGAGAAAGGAATTAGAGGCTCAACCGCTTTTGATTCAGGCGGAAGGAAGTAATCTGCCATGCAGTTTTTGAATACTTCTTCAGCTTCAACCATTTTATTGACGTCAATTCCGAGATCATACTCAGTTCCTCTGAGCGCGTGCCACATTGAAAGTATATCCGACTGACAGGTTCCGCCGCTTACAGGCGCCATTGAAAGGTCAAGTCCGTCCGCACCGCCGTCAAGAGCCGCTTTATAACAAGTTACGCATGTTCCGGCCGTGTCATGTGAATGGAATCTGATATGAGCGTCTGCACCGAGAAGGTTTCTTGCTCTTTTCATTGTTTCGTAAATTACTGCAGGAGTCGAAGTTCCTGACGCATCCTTAAATGCAACTGAGTCAAAAGGGATTCCTGCATCAAGAATGCCTTTAAGCGTCTTCTCATAGAAATCCGGAGTATGAGCATAATCAGCTCCCGGACAATCAGGCGGAAGACTCATCATAGTCACGACTACCTCGTGCTTGAGACCTGCTTCTTTGATACATTTTCCGCTGTAAATGAGATTGTTAACGTCATTAAGCGCGTCAAAATTTCTGATGGTTGTTATTCCGTGTTTTTTGAACATCTGAGCGTGAAGCTTGATGATATCGCTTGGCTGTGAATCAAGACACACAACATTGATTCCGCGTGCAAGCGTCTGAAGATTTGCGTTAGGTCCCGCTGCTTTTCTGAAAGCGTCCATTACATCAAAAGCGTTTTCATTGCAGTAGAAAAAAGCAGACTGGAACATTGCTCCGCCGCCGGCTTCAAAATGCTCGATTCCGGCTTTAGCTGTAGCTTCAACAGCCGGTAGAAAATCCTTTGAAAAAACCCTTGCTCCGTAGACGGACTGAAAACCGTCGCGAAACGCGGTAATCATTACTTTTACTCTTTTTTTGCCCACTCTAATAATCCTCCTGTATTTTTTCGTTACGCAAGAATATCTCCTGCCGCAACTAGTGATATCCCGCCTTCGGATTCGAGAACAAGATATCCTTCTTCATTTATATCAACAGCTTTGCCCGACATTTTACCTCCGGGCGCATCAACTGTAATATGCTTGTCCAGAAACAAAAACCTTTTGACATAATCGTCTCTTATGAGAGAAAACCCTTCCTTCATAAAAAGAGAGTAATCCTCATGAAACTTTTCGATAAGCTTAAATACGAACGGATTTCTGTCAATTTTCTTTCCGCAAACTTCCGAGAAAGAAGTTGCATGCTTGTTAATTTCTTCAAACGTCGGATGAGAATTAAGATTTATTCCGAAACCAAGAACAAGACCTTTCAGATGACCGCCTGAAAAAACAGTTTCTGACAAAATACCTGCAGCTTTCTTATCATTAACATAAACATCGTTAGGCCATTTGATTTTGCAGTTTATTCCAAACATTTCGGAAGTTTTGACTATAATTAATGACATAAACTGGGTTACGTTAGCGAGGGGAAGTTTTCTGTAGTCTGTTTCGGGTTTCAAAATTATGCTCATGTAAAGATTCTCGGGATCTTTTCCTGTCCACACCCGGCCCAAACGCCCTCTTCCGGCAGTCTGAAAATCAGCGGAAACAATATCCCCGTCTGAATATTCATCAATATTCTTCATTGCATAAAGATTAGTAGAATCAATAGTGCTGAAATGATGAATCTTATACATTAGCTAACCATCAAAGATAGGAAATATTTCACACAATTTTTTGTCAAGATACAATAAGAATTAATTCATCTGTAAAAACTCTGTTTGACATGTTTCAACTGTCAGAAAATCATTCTTTCAATGAAAAACAGAAATTTTATTCTTATATTAGCGGCTCTCTTTATTCCGTTTCTCATACCATACTGCAATATAATGAAAGACATTCTGCCTTACGCCCTTTCGGTAATGCTTTTTTTTAATTTTATTAACCTTGAACCGGGCATTATTAAATTCAGAAAGGAATACTTTTATTATCCATTATTTGCTCTGCTTATATTCTGCCCGTTTGCGCTTCTCTTATCAGGTTTATGCGGAATTGAAAACTGCACGGGAATAATTCTTCTGGCGGCAGCTCCAACAGCTGTCAGTTCTCCCGTTATGGCGGATTTTATCGGAGCAGACAAAACTCTTTCGGTTATGCTTGCAGTAATATCAAATCTGCTTGCGCCTCTGATTTTTTCAGCTGCGGCGTTTTTATATCTTCCTGACAAAATTGATTTTTCATTCGCAGACGCCGCCGCAAAATCCGCATCCGTAATATTTATCCCTCTCGCGGCGGCTCTATTATTCAGGGCGTTCAAATTCGGCAAAGTTCCAGCAAAAATATCCGGCCTCTCGGGAACGGTTCTTTTCCCCGTCATAATATTCGCGGCTGTCATGAGTTCAAAAAATTCAATACTTAAAGCAGATAAAACGGATCTTGTGTTTCCTGCACTTGCAGCTTTAATTCTTTGCGCGGTTTCCTTTTCAACAGGTTTTCTTGCATCAAAGAACAAAGCTACTGCCAAGTCGCTTTCTCTTCTTTTCGGTCACAAAAATACCGCACTTTCTGTATATGTGGCGCTGGCTTCGGCGCCGCCTGAAGCGGTGACGCCGATACTTTTTTATATCATATTTCACCACATCGCCAACAGCATTCTTTCATTTGTCTTCGGCGAATCTACTGCCAAATAGGAAGTAAAAACTCAGAAAGAACGCACATTCTCTCCTTTTCAGTAGTCATGTCGCGCACGTCATGTATAATAAAAATTCCGCCGTGCTTCTTTGCAACATAATCGACAACGGCAAGACCGAGACCGAATCCTATTTTTTCAATTTTTGATATCGATTCATCAGGCGGATGAATCCTGTAAAAAGGCTCAAGCACCAGTTTCTCATATTCTTTAGGAACTCCGCCGTAAGGTTTCAGCGTAACATCATTCTTGATGTTTACCCAGAAATATCCGTGATTCACATGGCAAAAAACATTGATCGTACTTCCCCGTGCGGAATATTTAAACGCATTGACCATCAGCTCTTCCATAACAATCGTCATAACATCCGCATTATATCTTATAGGAAGGTTTTCTTTTGCAATCGGAAGAGTTATCTTAAGCTTTTTCTCCGGGTAATAATTCAGAACATTTTGAACCATTCCGGGAAATGCATTAACAAAATCTACAGTGCTTTTAGTTTCAAGGGTAAAATCTTTTTCAAGCATATCCGTCGCAAAATTAAGCCCGTCAAGCTGAGTGCGGCAGAATTCATTATTATCAAAAACCATGTCGGCAAGGGATTTGTCTATCTTGTAGAACTCACCTTCCACAGCTGAAGAATTTTTCATAATATCAAGGAGAGTAATCAGAGTGCCGAAACCCGCTCCCTGCGAAAGAGAAGTTTTGAGACTGTAAATCGACTTTGACTCAGTGCTGTCCTGAGTCATCATTCTGCGGCTCTCTTTGTAATTAAGCCATTCAATCTGTCCCCTGATTTTATCTCCGGCACTAATCGTCTGCGACATCTCGAGCTGTTTCAGACTTCCGTATTCAAGAGCCTTAAGTAAAACACTCATAAAAAGCTCGGGTTCTATGGGCTTGATTATATAATCAAAAACTCCCATGCGCATTATATCGATTATTGTTTCGCTCGAATCAAGCGCTGTCTGAACAAGGATAATCGCGGACGGATCAATTTTCTTAATCTCGGAAATAAAAGTTCTGCCGTCCATCACCGGCATCATCAAATCAACTATGTATAGCGAAAACTTTCTATTAGCGCACATATCAAGAGCTATCCTTCCGTTGGAAGCAATCTCGCTGACTACATTCATTTTTTTACAAAGTTCAAAAAGAAGATCCTGGTTTTCTTTTTTATCTTCGACGATAAGAACCGGATCAATCACGGTTCCGATTACAAATGATTCCTTGTTCATTTATCCCTCCATATTTTGAAAAATCGGTATCTTGAATTTAAATATACTGCCCTTGCCTACTTCACTCTCAACCCATATATATCCGTGATGAGAATCGATAATATTCTTCGTTATAGATAGACCGAGTCCGGCACCCTCATTCTGTCTGCTCATGCTCGAATCAAGCTGTGCGAATTTCTGAAAAATATAATCAAGCTTATCATTCTCTATTCCGATGCCGTCGTCTTTAACGTAAACAACACAGCAATTATCTTCGGCATATATCCCGACTTCAATGCGGCCGTTCTCATGAGTAAACTTGATAGCGTTTGAAAGCAGATTTAAAAGAACCTGCTTTATGCGTTTTATGTCGGCGTCTACTTCAAATGGTCCTCCGACCGTCAGTTCAACGCTGATATTTTTCTGATTTGCCTGATAAACTATCATTTCTACACTGCTGCGCAAAAGACCGACCATATCAACCCGTTCGATAGATAAAGAAAACCGGCCTTCTTCAATTTTAGATATATCTATTACGTCATTTATCAGTCTAAGCAGGTGATTGCCGGAGTTGAGAATGTTATCAAGATAACGCCGGCTTTCTTCTGCGGAAGTTCCTCCGAGATTCATAAGCTTTGCGAAACCGATAATTGAATTCAGGGGAGTCCGGAGTTCATGGCTCATATTAGCCAGAAATTCACTCTTGGCCTTATTCGCCCGGTTTGCCTTATCAACCGCATCGTTTAATTCGGAAGTACGTTTTTCGACAAGATCTTCCAGATGATTTCTGTAATCAGAAAGCTCCTTTTCAATTGTCTTGTCATCGGTAATGTCGGAAGAAATAACAACAATCCCGTCGAAGGAACCCCGATTAATAATTTGATGCGCAGATACATTATACCAGCGGTCTTTGATATAATACTCGAAATTCATTTTTTCATTCATTGATTTAACTTTAAAGAAATCTTCTTTCATTAAATCTGCATACTCATTCTCTTCGAAAAGCTCCCATAAAGTTTTGCCGACTATCCTCTCGGAATCCATTTTAAACAGTTTTGCGACACCATCATTTATACGAACTATTTTACCGTCTCTATCAATCATAAAAACCGCATCTTTTATCGCATTAAACGTAGTCCGCCATTCGTGTGAGGCGCTTTTAATCCGGTCTTCATACTCGAGACGTTTTCTTATGTCTGAAAAAAGTATTATGGATCCTTCGAAATCATTTTTATCGTTTACTATCGATGATATGGTCATATCAATCGGAAGACGGGACGAATCGGATCTTATCAGAGAAGCCCCGTTTATTCTTACTTTAAATTTATCTCCCTGAACAACCGCTTCTTCGGTTTCAAATTGCTCAGTTTCACTCGATTCGTATTTAAATATTTCATCGAGCGTTTTTCCTATGGCATCATCCGAAGAAGACTGCAGAAGATCCTCAGCAACCGGATTCATGAAATTAATTTTTCCGTCAAAACCCGTTGATATTATCGCTTCGCCAATCCCCTGAACAACAGCACGGAGCCATCGTTCCTTTTCGATAACAGCCTGCTCTGCCTGCCACTTGTAAATAGATGTCTCTACGGCAATATAAATATCGTTTTCGGAAAAAGGTTTTGAAATATAACCGTAAGGCGCCGTCATTTTTGCCCTTTCAAGTGTTGCATGGTCTGTCGAAGCAGTAATGTAAACAAAAGGAATCCCGTACTGCGAACGGATTATTTCGCCCGTTTCGATACCGTCAATTCCTCCGGCGAGAATAATGTCGAGAAAAACCATGTCCGGCTTATCCTCTTCCATGTGCTTCAAGGCTTCTTCTCCGGACAATACCTTTCCGCACACGGGATAACCGTATTTTTCGAGCATCAGAACGAGATCGTACGCGACGATAGCCTCGTCCTCAACGACAAGAATTTTAGGAAAATTCTTTTTTTCAATCATTGCTCATCAAACTCCGCGGGCGGACTTATTCTGAAAACAATTAATGCTCTGCCGCCTGATAATATATTATAAACCTCAACCATTCCCGCGTATTCAAACCGTTTTGCCGGAACAATTATTTATACACCCTACGGCAATCAAAGTCAAACAAGGGTTTTAAAAAAGGTGATCAGTAATGTTGTAAATGTTCTTGACTCGGTATTTACTTGCGTTTAGCCTATTTGAGGATGCGGATTTTAGTTATGCCAGAGGCTTTTAAATGAAAAAATGGACATTAAGGTGTTCGTGCGCGGTAAGTTCAGATTCAGCCGTACAGAATGCCGTGATAGAGATTGACGGCGCATACATCAGCGCGATTTCCAAATCCGCAGCATCAAAGCCGGACGTGGACATATCTAATTCAGTGGCAACTCCGGGTCTCATCAACTCTCACGATCACTTAATAGGCAATTATTTTCCAAAGGTCGGAAACGGTCCTTATATAAACTGGCTTCCATGGGATAATGATCTGAAATCGGCTCCGGTCTACCGCGAACGACAGCAGATAGCAAACCGCGACCTTTATCTGCTCGCAGGCTACAGAAACCTGATTTCAGGCGTTACAAGCGTTCATGATCACATCCCGCATTTTGTCCAGGAACCTTTTCTCAGCATAATGCCGCTGAAAGTTATATCAGATTACACCCTCGTGCACTCCATAACACAGTTTGCGCTCAACTGGGGAGACGGAATCGAAGCAGAATATGCGCGTTCAGAAAAAGAAGGAATACCTTTTGTCGCGCACGTAGGCGAAGGCTTCGACGAAGAATCCAGAAATGAACTCAAAATTCTCAATCAAAAAGGCGGTCTCGGAGAATATTCGGTACTCGTTCACTCAATCGCCTTTACTCCTGAAGAAATAGCTCTTGTAAAACAGAAAAAAGCAAGTGTTGTCTGGTGTGCAGACTCTAATATTTTCATGTACAACAAAACGGCAGATGTAAGAACAATGCTGAAAACCGGAGTCAACGTATGCATCGGAACCGATTCACCGATGTCGGGCGGAGAAAATATTCTTCATGAAATGAAATTCGGCAGAAAATATTATAATGACCATTATATGGAAGATCTTCCGGCAAAACAGATATTCAAAATGACGACCGAAAATCCGGCAAAAGCGTTCAGACTTTCAGAAAACGGAAAACTCGCACACGGAATGCTTGCTGACATTGTTCTTTTTGATAAAAAAAATGACGATCCTTATGAATCGGTAGTAAACGCAAACCTTAAGGATGTCAAACTTGCAATAATTAATGGAATTCCGGTCTACGGTCATGCTGTTTTTCTTGATTCTTTTAAAAACTTCGGTATAAAATATCAGACTGTACGAATTGCCGGAATTGACCGCTTCATCATTGGCGATCTTTTGGGCGTACTGAACAGAATCAACAAGGCTGTCGGATTTAAGAAAAAATTTCCGTTTATGCCTGTCGAACTATAAAAAAAGTTGGTGTGAAATGTCGAGCGGAGTCGGTAAAGTTACTACAAGAAGCTACAAATCCGGAAGTGTCGTTTATTTCGAAGGCGATAAAAGCGAATACATTTACATTCTCAAAGCCGGAAAAGTCCTTCTAACTTATCTCAAACCCGAAACAGGTGAAGAGGTAAAAGAGCACATCAAACCGGGAGAATTTTTCGGAGTAAAATCGGCTCTCGGAAGATATCCGAGAGAAGAAACAGCGCAGACACTAACAGACGTCATTGTATTAGTTCTGACTCTTGCTGATTTCGAAACCATAGTTCTCGGAAACATTGCAGTCGTAAAAAAAATGCTTTCAGTATTCAGTAATCAGCTCAGACGTATCGGAAAAGCGCAGAGAGAAGTTCTCGGAGAAACCAATGTAGTCAACCCTGAAGCCGAACTCTTTAAAATCGGCGAATACTATTTCCGCACCCAGAAATATTCACAGGCACTTTATGCTTTCAAAAAATACATGGGATATTATCCTGACGGTCTCAATGCACAAAACTCAATGCAGCGCATAAAAGACATCCAGTCAGGTAATTTCTCGAACGAACTTCCGCCTCCTGCCGATGACTTCCAGGATTCATCATCCGGAACGAATGATTCTTCATTCGGAGGTTTTTCGGATTTCGGAACAGATTCGCACGATTCTCCTCCGGATATGACCGATTTCGATTCGGGATTTTCAGTTTCACATGCAACAGAACTTTCAAGCGAAATGGATGATTTTCTCGGAGGTAATGCCGGATCAAGCGGCGGGCAGTCTCCGGAAGATAAACTTGAAAATGCAAAATCACTCTTTGCCGGCGGAGACGCGCGCTCAGCCGAACCGATTCTAAAAGAGATAATTGACGACGCTTCTCTTGAACACGGAGCTTCAGCAAAAACATTTGAAGATGCTCATATAGAGTACGGCAAAGTTCTAATGAAACTCGGAAAACTTCAGGATTCGCTTACGGCGTTTTCAAACTTTGTTAAAAAATTTCCGCAATCAAGATCAGCAAAAGCTGCGCTTTATAATTCCGGACTGATTTTTATGCAGGCAGGACAGAAACAGAAAGCGGCTGCGTATCTGCAGAAAGCAGCATCAATGCCGCCTGCGGATGATATAACTTTTGACGCGAAACGCCGTCTGACACAGCTTCAGTAAGGAGTACATATGCTTCTCTTAGAAAAAAACGCAATGGAAAAGCTCGATAAATTTTCAGTTGATTACGCTCCCGGCGAAATAATTTTCTGCGAGTACGAACCCGGCAACGAGTTCTACTTTGTCAAAAAAGGGCGCGTAAGCATTGTCAAAATAATCAACAACCGCGAAAAGACTCTTGATGTACTCGAAGAAGGCGACGTCTTCGGCGAAATGGCGATTCTGGAAGCAGAACCGCGTTCAGCATCTGCTGTGGCAATGGGTCCTGAAACCGTTTCGCTTTTAAAATTTCACCGCGATAATTTTGACGCGATTCTCCAGGGAAATCCTCAGCTTGCATACAGACTGCTCGTAATTTTTTCAAAAAGAATTTATGATGCAAAAAGAAGGCTTATGATTCTTCTTCTGAACGAACCTCAGCTGAGAGTAATGGATGTTCTCAACATGCTCGCCGAAGCTGAACAGAAATTCGATCTCGATAGTCCTATTATATTAAAAACAAACCCGAATGAGATATGCAACTGGGCGGGCCTGCCTATGGAAGACACTCAAAAAGCATTGACACAATTAGCCAACCTCGGAAAGATTGAAATTCAGGCGGATAGCGTCTTTGTAAAAAACATTCGCGACTTCCAGCGACTAGTAAATTCCCGCCGAAAACAAATGTTCACAAGATAACGCTCCCGTAGCTCAGGTGGATAGAGCAGTAGTTTCCTAAACTATGTGCCAGAGGTTCAAATCCTCTCGGGAGCAATCGTTCTACCGGAGAAATATGGAAGCCAGACTCGAAAGATTAAATACACGTTTCAACGAACTTCAAGTCGAAATGAGCAACCCGTCGGTTGTTTCAAATCAGGATAAATTCCGCGAGTTAAGCCGCGAATTTTCACAGCTCGAACCTGCAGTTAAGAAATACAAAGAATATGTAAACCTCAAAAAAAATCTCTCTGAAACGGAAGTTCTTCTTCAAACTGAAAAAGATTCAGAAATGCGCGAAATGCTTTCAGAAGAGAAACACTCAATAGAAGAAAAACTACCCCTTCTCGAAAAGGAAATGATGGTGCTTCTTCTGCCGAAAGATCCGGGTTCCGGCAAAGACGTCATTATGGAAATTCGCGCGGGAACCGGGGGCGATGAAGCTGCTTTATTTGTTTCAGATTTATTCAGAATGTATTCGCGCTATGCAGATATTAACAAGTGGAAACTTGAGATAATGGAAAGAAGTGAAACCGAAATCGGAGGCTTCAAGGAAATAATATTCTCTATTTCGGGAGACGCGGCGTATGACGATCTCAAGTTCGAATCAGGGACACATCGTGTTCAGCGCATACCTTCAACCGAAGCCGGAGGAAGAATCCACACAAGCGCGGTAACAGTTGCAGTGATGCCCGAAGCCGAGGAAAGCGACGTTAATATCCGCACGGAAGATTTGCGCATCGACGTATACCGTTCAAGCGGAAGCGGCGGCCAGCACGTAAATACAACTGACTCAGCGGTCAGAATAACGCATATACCGTCCGGGCTCGTCGTTACCAGTCAGGATGAGCGCTCCCAGATAAAAAACAAGGCAAGGGCTCTCAGGGTATTGAGAACACGTCTATTTGAAGTTCAGGATCAGAAAAGAAGAGAAACAGAATCTAAACTCAGAAAATCACAGGTCGGTTCAGGCGACAGAAGCGAAAGAATCAGAACATATAATTTTCCGCAATCCCGTGTTACCGATCACAGAATCGGAGTTACACTTTATAATCTCGAAACATTTTTGAACGGCGAAATGCACCAGATAATCAAATCACTCAAAGAGTTTGAAGTCGAGGAACTTTTAAAAGATCAGGACAATCTATGACCCTCGGTGAATTATTCGCAGAAGTTTCCGCCGGACTTAAATCTTCGATGATACCTACCTTCTCCCTTGATGCTGAAATAATAATATGCGAAACTGCCGGCATCGCAAGACACAGAATAATATCTCATCCTGAAACTGAAATATCAAATGAGACAATGAATATAATCCGCTCTATGACAAAGCGCCGTGCCGAAAGAGAACCCTTAGCCTACATCACGGGACTTAAAGAGTTTTACGGACTTGAATTCTCGGTTAACAAATCCGTTTTAATTCCCCGTCCCGAGACTGAACTTCTTGTTGATCAGGCAATCTACTTTGCTCCGCAAAAATCGGAATTTCTTGATATTTGCACAGGATCAGGCGCCGTAGCGGTATCAGTAAAATACAACAGGCCGGATCTTTCGGTTTCTGCATCAGACATTTCTTCTGAAGCGCTCGAATGCGCCCGGCTTAACGCCGAGAACATCGTCTCTGGTAAAATTGAATTTAAAGAAAGCGATGTTTTTTCGGCATTCGCGGGCAGAAAATTTTCTCTGATTACCGCAAATCCGCCGTATATCGCAGAATCCGAGAAAAAAACTCTCGAAGCAGAACTTTCATTTGAACCGCAGCAGGCCTTATTCGCGGACGATTCCGGAATGAAAATAATAAAAGCAATAATTTCCACCGCAAAAGAATATCTCGCTGATAATGGAATACTTTTAATTGAAATCGGAGCTTCTCAAAAAAATGCAGTCAGGGATTTCGCTCATTCGAACGGTTTTGAAACAGTTTTCTGCCCTGATTATGCCGGAATTAACCGTGTAGCCCGCATAACTCAAAAATAAGGTTATTAACCGACTTCTATTATTTACCTTTTTCTACTTGCTGATTTTTAATACTAATCCGATAATTGAAGTACTGTGGACAAAACCAGGTAATCTGATATTACGGATAAACAAAATGAAAAAGTTTCTCGCCGCTGTAATCAGCGCAAGCTCGATATGCCTCTTTGCGGAAAGCGCCGACGTCAATTACAGCAAAGCGCAAATGCTGAGATCTGAAAATAAGTTTTCTGAAGCGGTCGAACTTCTTCTGAAAATAGATAATCATCCGGAACAATACAGAATATACCATCAAATAGCCGAAATATATCTTCAGCTTAAAGATTTCACCAAAGCCGAAGAGTACGCAAAAAAGTCAATTGAGCTTAAGGACGATTTCGCAGAAGCATATATTGTTCTTTATAATTCACAAAATTCACTCAAAAAAACAGAGGATTCGGCTGACACACTCTATGCCCTCATCCAGATGAATCCCAAAAATCCGGAGTTCCTTTACATACTGGGATCAATTCACTACAATCAGCTCAACAACATAGTCATGGCCAAATACTGCTTTGACCTTCTTCTTAATCTTTCATTTGAACAAAGCATACCGGCGCAATACATGGAAAGAATTCATATCGTACTTTCTGAGATCAACTACGAACTCGGCAATTATAATGATGCAATTGAAAATATAAAAAGTGCAATGGAATATAATGCCCAAAATTCCGAACGTATGCTCAAAATTGCAGGATTCCTTGCCGGACTTAATCAGCTCAAAAGTTCCGCGAAAGCCTATGAAGCAGTATTTAACTCCATGACTCCCGAACAGAAAAAAGATCCTCTTGCCTACAAAATATCGGCTTTCATTGGAACGATACATTATATCAACGGTGATGCCCGCGCTTCTTCATACTTAAAATATTCGCTGGCAGATAAAACTTCAAGCAATAAGCTTGCCCGTGCTATACTCTATGCGATAGCGGGCAATGATAAAGTGGCGATGCCTTTAATAAATGAATTATTAACTACCGAAGATGCTCATCTCCCTGCTGTATTAGCAGGAGCGAAAGTCAGCGAAACTGCCGGAGACAAGGAATCTGCAGCAGCTTTCTTTTCACGTGCGGGTGAAATAATCAATCAGACAGACCTGCATTTGCCTTCCGCGAAAATAAACAGAAAAGCTGCAGAATTCAACAATTCAGCAGCTCATTACAGATATGCCGCTTCATCATTCGAAAAAGCAAAATTAACAGCAAACGCTATTCTCATGATTGAAAAATCAAATACAGCTGAGTTCAACATCGAGAATTATCTATATACAGGCTATCTCTATTCTGTTATAAAAAACCGCAGCAAATTTGAAAGCATCATAAACAATGCCAAAAAACTAGAACCGAAAAATCCCAGAGTTTATTACATATCAGCTTTATCAAATTTTGACGTCAAAAACTATCAGGGATCTCTTTCTGATATTTCCAAAGCAATTGAGCTTTCACCCGAAGATCCGTACATACGCTTTCATGCAGCTATAACATATGAAAAACTTGCGAAAACCGCTGATGCTGCCCGCGAAATGGAAGAAGCTCTCAAGTACGACAAAGAAAATCCGGGATATCTGAATTTTCTAGGTTATATTTATATTGATTCAAACATTAATCTCGATAAAGCGGAATCGATGATCCAGTCAGCTTTGTCAAAGGAACCTAACAATGGGGCGTTTCTGGATTCTCTCGGTTGGCTTCATTACAGAAAAAAGAATTACAGCGAAGCTTTCAAGTATCTTTACCGGGGAATGCAGAACCTGACTGCCGCAAAAACTGAAGATCCGGTCGTATACGACCATCTCGGTGATACCAGCTTGAAACTCGGCAAAAAACAGAAAGCAATCGAATACTGGAAAAAAGCACTTTCTTTTAAAGCTGACCCTAAAATTGAAGAGAAGGTAAAGAATGCAGTCAAAAATTAAATTAACTTTTATTTTTATTTTAACTCTATCTCTTTCATGCAAGAGTGTTCCGAAAAAAACTTCTGCCGATGCAGTTTTTTCAAAATCGGAACTCACATCGGCAGTCATCGAATTCAACGAAAGAAAAGCTCCTTCTTTTTCGGCCGATGTCTCCCTCAAAATTAAACTCAGCGGAAAATCAAACTCCGCATCAGGAAAAATATATTATTCTGCAGATACAGGAAAATGGAGAGCCGTGATTCGCGACCCTTATTTCGGAACAGTTGTTTTTCATATATTGATTGAAAATGATATCATTAATGCATATTCTACTTATGACAAGATTCTGTTTCTTTCTGACGCGAAATCACCCAGCCTTTTTTCGGCAACCTATAATCCTTCATCCATTTTCGCTATAGTCTCAGGCAAAATTCCTTTAATAGCTCAACTGACAAAATTCAAAGAAAACACGGCGAACCTTGAATATGATGATGCCGATTATTTTCAAAAAATCAGTTTTTCCGAAAAAAAGAAAGTATCTGATCTTATAATTGAAAATAAAAAACTCGCGATGAACTTCGTTATCCGCTATGACACTTTTTCTGAAACTGAGAATTACTCATATTACAAAAAAATACACGCGGAAGAAACCGTAAGCGGTGATTATTTTGAGTTTATATACAAAAATGTAACTATAGAAAAGTCAATAAGCGACAGCATTTTCGAAATGAAAATACCGAAAGGAACCAAAGTAATAAACACAACCGGACAATTATAAAATTGAAGAAGAAAGTATACTCTGCACGGCTTTGTAGGCAATCAGCATCTGTGCCGAATAATATGTAGCCAATACAACTAATGCGGATGCTTTATATTTCTCAACAATAACTTCCCACGAGAGAAATGCGTCAGAAACATAAAAAAGCGCCGCACCTATGGAAAGAACCGAAAGACCGCCTCTTCCCGCTTCATAACTTTGAGCGGCTAAATTCATTGCAGTAAGAAGCACACAATAGACAAGTACAGGCAAAAACATTTTTTTCTGAAAACCGGTTCTTAGAAAAGTTTTTACTGTAAAAACATAAATCAGGGATAGAATGACAATTACTATTCCCGGAACAGCTATTGACAAATCCGTGTGAAAAAAAGCAGCGATATAAATGATGTGTGCAAGTGAAAAAGAAATCATTCCGGGAATCAAGTATCTGCTTTCATCAAGAAGGAAAAAGTCTCCGAACATACTGAACAATAGCCCGGCTGCGACAAGATATGAGAAACGGGTTCCGCCGGAAAGAACAGAAAGAACAAGCAATAAGAGAAACAAAATAATTATAGGGGCAAGTTTAACGTATTTATAAAGAAATTCCTTACGGTATTTCACAAATATCACAAAAAAAGATGCAAGAATGCAAATACTGTAAAATATCATTACCAGTCTCATCATCATCCTCCGGCAAATCGGCACTGTTCATTTTTATATAAGAAGTTTTAGCCTGTCAAGAGATAAGCGTTAAGCCGTTAATATTTATTTGACGAATATTGTACACAGACAAAATTATGACACAGATTAGATAAACTGGTGAAATTATGAATATTGGCCGTCTACTAAAAAAAATAAGAACTGAAAAAGGTTTTTCCCTTTCGACCGTAGCAGAAGCGGTAAACCTTACTCCCAGCTCGCTTTCTCAGATAGAAAACTCTAAAATTTCACCATCCATTTCTTCACTTTCGGATATTCTTAATTTTTATAGAGTGCCGATGTCGGAATTTTTTAAGCAGATTGAACACAAGG
>JAEWVM010000042.1 GCA_023396615.1 Spirochaetota bacterium
GCTGAACGGCGGTTATATCGAAATCCGTGAAATTGATTCAGGACGTCTTGTGAAGGGCATATTTACGTACCACGTCAAAATTTCCGAAGAACTTGAGCGTGATGTTCAAAGTGTTTTTATTACTGAACTTTCATTCGATTCTTCAAAAAACAGGATAGTTATCCGTAATTCAGCCAAACAGGTTTTCTTTCTTGATCCAGAAACTTTTGAAACAATTGAATAGATGTTATTTCGGATTATAAAATAGATTATAAAGTAATTTTTTACATTTTTCATGTAACCTATATCTTTAAAAAAGCACTAAGATAAATAATAAAGATCTAGGAATTCAAAAATGAAAAAAGTTGTCAGCGTTTTCTCCGCTATTTTGATAATTGCAATTGTCGTTTCATGTAAAAGAGATAAAGAATCAACAGAGTCATCACAAGTCAAAAGCAATCCATCAGTACGTTATCGTGTTATAAAGAAATCAGCTGCAATAAGGGATAATTCTTCAATTAATTCTAAGATTGTTAGAACAGAAAGTTCAGGGGAGGTTGTCTATATTGATTCGCTGAGCGTTTCTGAGGGAATTCAGGAAACTGTTGAAGCAAAAGCAGGCCGATGGCTGAAACTATCTGATTCTTCTACTCCTTGTTTCGTTTTCAGTACAGATGTTAAGGCTGAGATCGATCTATTTAAGCCTCCATTAAGAATGGATAATGAAATAGTAAACCAAATTTATCATTATGGAGAAGATTGTTCCGGTGATGCCCAAGGTCAGCAGATAACTCTATTTTTTTATAATGATAACATTGTGACTATGGAATGGGATAAAAATAAGTATATTGGAAAATATCAAAAAATCCAAAATTATGTTTATATACATTATAATGAACTAGAAAAAACAGAATATATTACTTCCTCTTCAGATGAAAATGCAGAAGCGGAAAAAAAAATAACTAAAGAAGATGCTGATGAAAATATTATTCTTAGATTTGTGCAGTGCCCGATAGAGGGACATGATGAAATGCTTTTAGATACTGTTTTCGTTAGTAAAGAATTTTCTTTCCCAAGTATTGAAAACACAGGATGGTATTGGAGAGAAGGAAATTGGTGATGAGTATCAAATCAGATATTCTAAATTAGCAAAAATATAGCAGGAACTAATTGTTATAAACTTCCGATTGTTGAAATAACCTTCGGATGTTCAGGATCGTTTTTCGGAACAATCACGGGTATTGGAGCAGGCATTCCGGCAACTCCTTCCTTTTTCTTAACCCAGATTTTGTAGATGTCTCCTTCTATATAGGTCTTTTCAAAACCGTCATAGCTGTTTTTGTTAAGCTGGATTCTTGTTATTTCGGCCGGTACAGAATAGAATTTTACGTTATTGTAGTCTTTCTTGAGGCTGAATTGAATCGTATCGGAAGAGACTTTCTTTCCGTCTGAAGAAAGTAGACCGCCGCCTAACAATGGATAAATATTCTTTGTGCAATCTTCAAGAGTCGGGCTTTCTGAGAGAATCTTCAAATATTGATTGAGTACTTTTATAACGGCAAACGGAACTTCTTCAACGGGGATATCTTTTCTCTGCGGATATATAGAAGAGAAAACAGATATTACAAATACAAAAATAATTAACTTCTTAAATTGTTTCATATACTGCCTCCGTTAACAGAAGCAGTATAACATGGGATAAGAATAAAATCAATATGCAAAAAATACTTTTTATATCATATTATCTTGTTAAGAATAAGACAGAACACTTATAGCAACAAGAGCAATTGCAGAAACAAGAAAGTATAAAAAAAACATAATAATTGATTTGGAGATGGATGGAGATTTATAATTTAATCTCTCAATAATGTCAGCAATAAATATTGAATCAATATCTTTCTTTAAATATCGAGGATATTTAATTCTCATTATGTCATGTATGATTGAAATGGTTGTTTTTACATATGAATCTTTAATGTCATAAGATAGATTTTGATTTAAAGATTTAACTTTTGAAACAATAACGGATTTCACATATATAGGCTTTATTGTAAATATTATAAGTATTCCCAGTATTGCAAAAACTATTGATTTAAAATCAATTGCCAATATTAAAATACCGGCTACAGTAAATATTTGGTAAAGCACTTGTAGATATTTGTTTCGGCTGAAAATAATTGAATTTATGATATTTCCGCCGTCAAGAGGCAGAATAGGCAACAGATTGAATCCATTAATAATTAGAGAGATTAATGCTATTTGGCGGGCTATTTGATTATCTTTTAAAAAGAGCATAAGAATAATTGCCGCAAGAATCCCGGGAAGAGGCCCGAATAATGAAATAAGACAATTTTTAAACCCGTCATTGTTTGATGATTTGCCAGTTACAGCAGCGCCGAAAAAGGGGATAAAAAACATTTTAAGATTTTTGAATTTGAAGAACTTCATTGCCATCAAGTGCCCAATTTCGTGAAAAAGTATAATTACAATAAAAAAGAAAATATTAAGAATAGAGTTTTTATATAAACCTGTAACGAAAAACAATAGAATCGAAACGAAAAGAATAAAAAGATTGCTGAATTTGCTATTTCGGGACTTATCGTTTTTTCTAATTAATCTCAATAACCTTATGACTTCTTTTTCAACATTATCTTTTTCAATATCCGTGACGTCTTCAGTCTGATCATTTGATTTAACAGATTTAATCTTTGATTTCATGACATTCCTTCTATAAAGATTATAATGAGATAGGGAAATATTTGAACAGTTTATAATACTAAACGTCTTATCTATTATAAGTCAAGGGTCTTTGTATTCTTGCAAGCAGTAATTGTATAATAAGTAATGAAAAAATGAATTCATTGAATACGGTAAATGAAAAAATTATAGCATTTGCATTAGTTTTTTAGTTAAACCATATACTTCTTGACTTGTTTCTTAATGTGTATAAAGCAATGTAATTCTATTTCAATATATTCAGGTGAAAGTATGCAAACTCATGATAATGCAGCTCAGGTTTTTCATTCTTTTAGAAACACCCAGGTCGGACATATTGCGGAATATATTGAGCCTGTCGGCGAAAGCATGAAGATTTCTGATGTTATATCCGTATCCGGTGACTTGCGTGCGTTATCTTCAATTCCGGTAGAAACATCAAAGGGAATTTGTCTTCTGCCGGTCAAAAATCTTGAAAAAAAAGATTCCTTACTTTCTTCATTTAAAAATTCGGAAATTGGAAAACATATTAATTGTTCGCCGACATCCGTAGAGGCAGCGGAAAATATTAATAATGTTATGAAAAAACTGATTGATAGAAAAGAAAATCAGTTTGCAGATTTTGTTATAACTCACAGGGGAAGATATCTCGGAATAGGTTCTTTTATGGGTCTGACCAGACACATTTCTAATATGAAAGATTTGGAACTTGAGAAAGCAAGAGAGATTCAAAGTTTTCTGATGCGCAATAATTTGACAGAAAAGCATAAGATTCAAGTGAAAACGCTTATCAAACCCGCAAATGAACTCGGCGGAGATTTTTACTTTTCTTCTGAAGTTTATCCCGGTTTTTTTATTACTGCATGCTTTGATGTTTCAGGAAAAAATATTTCGGCATCGCTTACTACCAGCATGCTCGGAGCAGTTTTTTCTTCTTTGATTCACTCCGGCAAAGTAGATAAATTAAAACCAAGCGAGATTATTCAGCTTCTCAATAAAGTCGCTTGTGACCAGACTCCCGATGGTATTTTTATCACAGGGATAGTTATTTTTAGTGATGAGAAAAAAAACGAAGCTGAATTGTATAATTTAGGGCATACTCCGGCATTTGTATTTACTAATAATTCCGAAGGCAAAAAGGGCATTAAAATAGTTAATCCGAACATATTGCCTCTTGGCATCGAAAAGATTCCTGATATTGAAAAATACGCTCAGAGGATAACTCTTTTTGACGGGCTTAAAATATTTATTTATTCTGACGGTCTTGAAGACATGTATGATAAAACCGGAGAAAGATATGGAGATGAAAAACTTAAGAAATTTCTTCTTTCAAGATTTTCTCTTCCATGTTCCGAGATTATCAGCCATCTAGAAAAAGAAATTGCGGAATTTACAGAAGGAGCTATTCTTCCGGACGATATAACAGTTGTTCTTTCCGAGTATTCCTTGTAAACAAATTGGCTCTGATCTGATTTCTGAAAATTATCATACAACAAATTCTTTACGGAGTATGGAATAAATGTTTATGTCTATGTAATCATCATTTTCATACTCGTATTCACGTAATAGACCTTCGCATTTAAAATTGTTATTTGATAATACCTTCTTTGATCCTTCGTTTCTTGAGTCTACTTGAGCTTCAATGCGGTTGTAGTTCAAAGTCTGAAATCCGTATCTGACCAGTTCTTTTATGCATTTGGTCATAATTCCTTTTCTTTGATGCGACTGTTTGATCCTGAAGCCAATTTCTGCTTTATTGTGATTTTGCTGAAAATTGTGAAATCCGATATCGCCGATATATTCGTCTTTTTCTATTTCTGTTATAATCCATCTTCCTCCATTGTTATCAAAAAGAGAATTACACCAATTGATCTGTTCAATTGCATCATTTATTGTTCTAATAAGGGCTCCTTCCGTGCCGTAATATTTCATGGTTTCTTTTTCCGAGCATATTTCGATGAAACCGTCAGCATCGTCATTTTTTGGTTTTCTTAATTTAAAAGAATCTAGAATAAAATCCATAAAAGATAATCCTTTTGTAAAAAATGTTATTGATTAATGATCGAACAAGAAAGTTGGAAGTTTAACTTCATAAAAGTCAAAAATAATAATTTAAAAAATATTATAAAAATGGATAGACGTAATTCAGTAAATACATATTAAATAAATAAACAAAAACAAGCGAATAAGAATAAAAATGAAAAACATTGAAGACATGATTCCTTCTTCCTTTTCACCGGAAGAAGCTTCGGCATTTAAAACAGCTTTTCTTAAAAATCTTTCACTGAAAGCCCATTCTTTTTATAAAGGGAAAATTGAAATTCTTCCAAAAGTTCCGGTTTCTTCTCTTGACTGGTTTAATCTATGGTACACTCCCGGAGTATCAAAAATATCAACCGAAATCAGAGATGATAACAGCAAATCATTTGATCTCTGCCTGCGCGGTAATCTTGTTGCGGTTGTCAGCGATTCAACTAGAGTATTGGGTGACGGAAATTGTACGCCTTCAGGCGGTTTAGGCGTAATGGAAGGTAAAGCCTTTTTGATGAAGTACCTTGCGGGAGTTGATTCTTTTCCTCTCTGTATTGATTCGAGAGATTATACAGGAAAGCATAGTGCAGAAAAAATTATAGATTTTGTTAAAATGGCAGCTCCGTCTTTCGGTGCAATAAATCTTGAAGATATATCTCAGCCGAACTGTTACATTGCCCTCGACAGGCTCAGAGAAGAATGTTCGATCCCAGTTTGGCATGATGACGCTCAGGGAACAGCGTGTGTGGTTCTTGCCGCGCTGATCAACTCATTTAAGCTGGCGGATAAGAAAATATCAGACGCAAAAATAGTTTTTTTCGGCGCGGGAGCATCAAACAGCGCGGCGGCGAATTTTCTGATTCTTTACGGAGCAGATCCTGCAAATATTATTATCTTTGATGAGTTCGGGTCACTTCATTCGGAAAGAAATGATCTTGAAAAAGATTCAAGATTTTACCGTCAGTGGGATCTTTCAAAGAAAACAAATCCCAAAAAGATAAAAACTCCGGAAGAAGCTTTTAAGAATGCAGATGCTGTGGTGGCTTTTTCTATTCCCGGGCCGCATACTCTCAAGGCCGCATGGATTAAGAGCATGGCACCTAAGAGCATTGTCTTTGCTTGCGCTAATCCCGTTCCGGAAATATATCCATACGCTGCGAAAGATGCCGGAGCCTTTATTGTTGCTACGGGACGCGGAGATTTTCATAATCAGGTTAACAATTCAATTTGTTTTCCGGGAATTCTGAAAGGTGTTCTTTCTGTCCGTGCTAATAAAATCACTGATTCAATGGCAATCAATGCCGCGAAATCAATAGCTTCTTTTTCCGAATCGAAGGGTATTTCTCCTGATAAAATAATAGCCTCCATGGACGAAAACGAACTTTTTGCGAAACTTGCCGCAGATACTGCGATGTGCGCAATAAAAGAAAAGACTGCAACAATAGAAACGGATTATGAAACGGTATATTCTTCCGTGATACAAGAAACAGCCAGAGTAAGAAAATCGATTGAGCTTCTTTTTGATTCAGGTATAATTAAAGAACTGCCGAAAAATATAATAGACGAAGTTTTTCAGCAAACTCTTTTATCGGCAGGAAAAAAATGAAAGCATCCTTTTCCGTCAAAATTAAGATCAAAAGGGATTTTTTGATAGAAGCAATAAATTCTTTTCTGGCGGCTGATTCGAAAATTGCTGAAATGAAACTTATTTCGGAAGAAGGAATTTTTCAGAATTATTATTTTAAAGTTATTTCATCTGATACCCAAAAATTCAAAATATGCATAAATCTTCTAAAATCTTCCGATGACAAATTCATGAACATCGAGTGTGTTAATGATCTTGAAAAATCTCTGAAGGAAGGCGTGCTTAAAATAGTTCCTTCGCTTCCGGCAGATTCTCCCGAAAATTATGAAATGAATATTCTCGGAGGAAGGGAGATTCTGCTTGATAGCATTCTTGAGTCGGAAGATCCATACGAAATCTCAGGCGTAAGAAAAACGTCTGCTTTCATTTCCGTATTGAATAAGAAAAGAGCAAAAGAATCCAAGTTGTTTTTCAGCGAATATGCAAGAGCCGAATCCGATTCTCTTTCGGCTTCGCTTTTCTCGGAAATAAATGCTTTCCCATTTGTACTTGAATATGAAATTCTTGAAGACCTTTACAAAACATTAAACTCATTTGAAAAATCTTTTTCTTCGATAAGGTTTCTTTTCCTTGATGACAGTCATGATGTTTCCATTTATCAGCATATGACTGAAAATATTCATATTCCTTTTATTTCAAATTACTATGATGAAATTCCGCTGTTTATAATAACTGCCGTTTCAAAAATGCTTGCGAAGCACAGACAGAAACTTTCAGAAAGCACTGTCGGATTTATCGGAATCAATTCTTCGGTTATGCGTTCCGTTAGACTTTTGAAAAAAATGTTATGTGAGAGAATTCTCGGTTTTGACAGCAATGAAAAAGTTATGCTTTCATTCGAAAGAACCGGTGCCCTTGCGACAACTGCTGAAAATATTTTCGGGAACTGCGATATAGTAGTGATGATTAAAAATTGTTTCACTGACGAAGACGCTGAAAGAATGAGGCCGAATCTTCTGGTGATTTCAAATCTTGATGATGAAGAAGAAGACAACAAGATAGTATCAAATAGATCATGCAGGGATATATTAAAAGGGAAATGGTATGATTCTTCCGCTTTATTTTCATTTATATTGCCGGAAATGATTCAGAATAAGGTAATGTCATTAAGCGATGATTTTCTGGTTGCATTATCACAGAAAATTGATAAAGAAATATCTTCAGACATGAAATTCCCCGGACCTTTTGATGAAAAAATTAAAAATACTGTAAAAGAAATGTTCCGTTAATCAGGATTTCGGATTCTGTTAAAATGCAGATCGTTTATAAGTTTATCTCAGATAAATATTCCAGTAAATATCCTTAAATTCAAAAGGTTTGCGGTAATAAGCTGCCTTTTCAGCTTCTGAAGAATTCTTCATAAAAAGAGCATTATTTACATGATAACGGATATTGCTCTCTTTATCAGTAATCATAACCAGATCTGAAACTGAACTTTTTATCTTTTCCGAAGGCACTGCCGCTATAAGTACTCCTATGATTTTTTCCTGATCTTTTACCGGAACGGCAAAGAACACTGCCGGTTCGGTTGAAGAAGATGGAAAGATTGAAAAATCATAAATTGATTGTTCTCCGGAAATTGTCTTTTCAAAAAGTGAAGGAAGAGGAGATGATCCGAAAGAAACATAGCTCTTTCCGAGAATTTCGTCATCTTTCATTGTATAAATTATTTTTCCTTCGGCATTCATTAAAATACATTCGGAAAAATCCGAAGAAGACAGGCTTGTTATAATCTCGGTAATTGCTTCTCTTTCAAGCGGATAATAGTGAGATCCGCCGTAATTCATTCTATTGAGATGGCTAAGGTTTTTTATCAGATTTTTAGATGAAATACTTTCTGATGCATTTGTAAGACTGGTGAAAGTTTCTGACATTAAACCGGAAAGTCTGTCAAATGACGGGTTTTGTCTTATTTCTGTCTTTGCGCAAGATAGGAACGAAAAGAATATAATCAAAATCAGACATTTATAAATCATTATTTCACCGGTGTCATTACTGAATAATCGCACATACTTGATTGTCGGTTATAAACTGAAATAGAATCAGAATTATTTTCTTGACGAGTTTGTGAAAAAAGTCAGATTTCCGGAAGAGAGGATTATATGAAAACTGAAAAAGAACAGTATCTGAAGCTTGTCAAAAAGGGCATCAGGCTGAAATTAAAGCCGCCTAAAGTTGAAACGCCGAAAACGGTTTACAGCCGCAAGAAAAAAGACGGGAGGAAATTCGATTATGATTCCTCCCTTTTTATTTTTTCAGCTCCTGCGCATAAATATTTCTCAGTTCTTTAAAAAAAGTCAAATATCCTTCCGTTTTGTAGTCCGGATAAGTCCAATCGAAAAACACGTAATCTTTTTTTGACCAGTAGTATTCATTTTCTAGATAGATGCCGTTTCCTATGTAAATACGGTGATAATATTCTTTGCATGAAGCAAGATAGACGTTCGAGAGAGTGAGATATCCCGGATCGATGTTTATTCTGCGTTTTCCATTATCTAAAAATAAATTTTCAATTTCATTTGAATGAATTTTAATCAAAGAAATACGATCTCTTTCAATCAATTCATCAAAGGCTAATAGAACTTTTTTGAGATTTTGCCCCATCGATTCATAATAGCAGGTGTGCTGAAATGGAAAACTTTCAGATTTTAGAATTATTTTGCCGTAGTTTTCAGAAAGTAATGAAATTGTTTTATTGAGAATTTCTTCATCCGAATAGATAAAACCGATAAACAGTTTCGCTTTCGGCGGATATATTATTTCAGCCATTGCGCTGCCTTTTAATGAAAGTTATAAAATCTTCCGGCAAAGGAGATTTTATTTTAATAGTTTTTCCGTTATCAGGATGTTTTATTTCAATTGATGCGGCATGAAGAGCACAGCGCCTCATAAGCAGTTTTTCTTCGAGTTCCGGTGTCATTCCTTCATCTATGAAACGGACAAAAAGAGAATCGTCTCCTCCATAGATTTTGTCTCCAACTATAGGAAATCCTGAATTTTCAAGATGTACTCTTATCTGATGAAGTCTTCCGGTTTCTGGAAATGCTTTGATAAATGATAAATTTCCGAAGCTGAATACGGTTTTAAATGAAGTATAAGCTTTTTCCGTTCCCTCTTTTCCGGCGAATCTTTTTTTTCTGACAGTGCTCATGTTTTCCGCAGAGTCACCTATTGAAGCGGAATTTTCAAATTCTGAAGGAGTTTTTCCTCGGACGATTGCAGTATAAGTTTTTTGTCCTTTTGAAATTTCTTCCTGAAGTTTTGCCGCCGTTTGAGGGCTTTTCGCGAAAAGAACAATTCCCGACGTTTCACGGTCAATGCGGTGAGCAGGGAAAAGTTTGGCGGAATATTCTTTTTCCAGAACAAAAAGCAAAGTGTTTTTGAAATATTTTCCGGCAGGATGAACAGGCATGTCACCGCTTTTTTGAACTGCAATAAAGTAGGAATCATCGTAAAGTATTTTGTGAGAAAAATCTACCGGAGGTTCTTCTTTTTCTTCTGCCGTAAATTTTATCAGATCTCCTTTTTTCAGCAAAAGAGACGAAAGAAAGCATGGATTATTATTTATAAGAATACGCCCTGATTTTATTTCTTTCTGCCATGA
>JAEWVM010000066.1 GCA_023396615.1 Spirochaetota bacterium
TCAAACGTACCGGGATATATTCCTATTATCATCAGTCCTCTACCAGTCAGACTGTTTTAAAATAATCACTTATTTGAGCTTGTCAAGGAAAATTCGGCTTTAAGGGGTAATATTGGCATAAAAATGAAGCTGAAAGGAATTTTTGACCGGCGGAGTTTCCCCCGCCGGATTTCATTAGAATTTCATCTCTACGCCGGCTTTGACGGCAAGAAGCTGTCTTTTGAGCTTTAGATCACCATCATCATATCCGTTTGTAAATGATCTTTTCAGAATAAGACCTATATTTAGATCAGCAGTTTCTGCTATAGGAATCAAATATCCAGCCCCAACAAGAAGACCGACTTCATTTTTCTTTTCAGATCCGGAAGCTTTTCCGCCATCTTGAAATTTCCATTCACCCACAGGAACACCTACAAATAAACCTGCATCGAAATAGAATCCCTGAAAATTTGTAAAACGATAACCTAAATTAACATCCATATATTTTGCTTTTAGCTTAACTGTAGATTTTTCTTCAAACCCTGGATAAGTTGTTTCGCTATCCATTTTGTATGACACGTTTGAATATTCCAAACCGCCGAAAATAGAACCAGTATCAGAAACATTATAAAAACCATTGAATCCAATAAAATAAGACCCGGAAGTAACAGGATCTGCTTCATAGTAATCCAAAGATTCTTTGACAACAGGATAGTTTATACCACCACCAGCATAAAGAGCGAATTTAACTCCGCCTGCTTCAAGCCCCTGTGAATAGAGAGCACTGCTTCCTGAAACCAATAGTACGGCAACTGCCGCAAAAAAAAATTTTTTCATTCTTTCCTCCATAATATTATCCTTTAAAGGATACGGAATTATCCGCTACTTTTTGTACAATTCAAGTCTTTTTTGTTACAAAATTACTCTAAAAAAATAAGTTTTAAAAACATAACTGCAGTTTAAAATAATACTAAAACCGCATTTTTAATTTCATCTATTCCCTTTTTCTCTTTTACAGAACAAAATACTGCATCAGGATATTCCGATCTGATTTTTATAAGCTGTTCATCATAAGCCAAGTCGGTTTTGTTGAAAACTTTTATCACTTTTCCTGTATATCCGATTTCAGCAAGTTCATCGTCAACAGTTTTGATGCATTCTGAATAATTCGGGTTTGATGAATCAATCAGATGAATCACCATATCGGAAAATAATATTTCTTCAAATGTCGAACGGAAAGCTTTTACAAGAGTTGCCGGAAGATTGCGGATGAATCCGACCGTGTCAGTAAGCAGAACTTTTCGGTCATCGGAAATATACACTTCCCTGGTAAATGAATCCAAAGTTGCAAAAAGTCTGTTTTCAATGAAAAGATTTTTTTTTGAAAGCAATGAAACAAGTGATGACTTGCCTGCGTTAGTATAACCGGCAACAGCAATTTTAACGGCGTTTTCGCGCGATTTTCTTTTCAGTGAGCGTGTCTTTTCAATCGCTTTCAGGCTCTCGTTCAGTTTATGAATTTTGCGCTGAATGTGGCGTCTATCCGTTTCAAGTTTTGTTTCACCGGGTCCGCGGGTTCCTATCCCTCCCCCGAGTCTTGAAAGAACCATTCCTTTTCCGCGGATTCTCGGAAGCATGTTGTTCAACTGAGCAAGCTCAACCTGAATCTTTGCTTCCGCGCTCGAAGCACGTAGGGCAAAAATATCAAGAATTACATCACAGCGCGATAAAACCTTGATTTCCAAATAATTCTCGAGATTATTATACTGAACGGCTTTTATGTTATTAATATCAAAAACAACGGCGTCAGCGGCTTTATCCTCAGCCTCTTTTTTAATCGTCTCAAGCCAACCGCTTCCGATGATATGCGCCGGATCAATGCTTTGTTTTTTAATGATAAAAGAGGAAGCAACATCGCCGCCGGTTGTTTTTACAAGTTCGGCCAATTCCGAAATCGAATACTCTGCGGCAGTTTTTTCGTTGGAAGCTCCTATCAATCCTACAAGAATAATCTTTTCTTTTTTCATTTATTGCCGGATGATCTGATGTCGACAAAACAACCTTCGACGATCTGATTCTTTTCAAAAAAACCTTTATTGACTTCAAGCGCGTATCTGGCCGGATTTCTGGAAGGATATGTCAGAACATCATTATTTTCCTTCATGTCGGTTATCTGAAGAATTTTTCCAGTTGAATCAATATATGCAATACTCAAAGGAAAAGAAACATTCTTCATCCAGAAATTCAGATATTGTTCACGCGGAAAAATGAAAAGCATTCCTGAACCTGAATCTAAAGCGGATCTGTCCATAAGTCCTCTGGTACGTTCCGCATTGTTCTGGGCAATTTCAACCTGAATTTTAATTATTGCACCAGCTGAATTCTTAATGGATATAATGCGTTTTTCCATAGAGAATAAAGTTCCGCAGAATAGAATTATCAGACAAAGTAATGTTTTACTAAAATGATGAAGCATATTCGACCTTCAGAATTCGGCATGGAGTTTCATCGTCCTGAAAAATTACTGCAAGCATAACTCCTGCATTCGGTGTAAAATTCATCTTTAACCCCAGATTTCCAAGCCATTCTTCTTTTCTCTTGAAATTATAGTATACCTTTTCGCCTTCTGCCTTGAACGCAAACATAGTTCCAAGCGGAATATCGAGCGATGCGAAATATGTAGCATCTTTCGGTACGTAATCAGGCTGAACCGGAAGACGCATACCGAAAGTCAGATACTGCTCTGAACCGAATGCAAACAGCGGTTTGGTAATTGCAAAATACGGACCGCAAATCTTTCTATTATACTTAGATGATGCATATTCATTGCGTCTTCCGCTGCTTTCAACTTTACCGTATGCACCAATATAAAATGAATCATAACCGAGCGCAATCGATATTGGAAAGGACTCCCATCCGTCAGTGAGTTTTAGTTTAGCTACAACTCCCGGAGTATTTGCATCTGCCTTTTCCTTGCCTACCGCATGATCAACATCAAGTGAAACACCTATATAAATAGCGTCATGAACACCGACTATTGTCTTAAATTCCATGCCGCCGCGGTCATAAGCGAGCATCGACACATCAAATCCCGCTCTCGGAAGTGTAAATGCCGTCGGCGAATTTATCGTATAAATTCCGCCGGACATGTTTTCATTTTCAGCGAACATAGGTATCGAAACGAGAGCAAGACAAATCATGAAATATTTTCTAATCATAAAATCCTTCCGAAAAAAGCAGTCTCTTCATTATCGGAATTAAACGCATTTCTCTTATAATAAAAACTCTCCTTTTGAGGAGAGTTTTTATTGCTGCATCTCTAATTGATGATATCAATTCATATCATCAATTAGTAAGCATCTTAAATCTTTCTCTAAGTTTTTCACGATACTCATTCTTGATATTTTCTTCAATACCTGCAAGTGGTCTAACAGGAACAAGATTCAGATAATCATATTGAACTCTATTTTCTGCCGTTACAGTCTTTGCAGTTCCCTCTGCAAGCTTCTGAATTGCATCACGGGCATCATTCCCGCTAATGCCGAATTCTTTTGCGAGTTCAAAAAGTTCTGCAAACTGATAATCTAAGTAAGTATAACCCATTGCGGTTATTACAGCATATGCCTCAATCAGATCATCTTTAACTTCAGGAATACTGCCAAGAACTGAAAGTCTTTCAATTAATTCTAACTTTTTGGCACTGTCGAATCCTTCAGAGAAGGATATCGGATTATAACCGGCATTGACTATTGACGGAGCATTTGGATTCATTCTTGCAACATTTTGTAATCCGCCAAATGAATCAATAGTTTTTGAAATCCGTATTTTCGGGACAAGAGACAATAGCACTGCACCCGGCTTCAATACACTCGACAAACTATTAGCTGTTTCGGCAAAAACAGGCGGATGTACAGCCAAAATAACAATATCTGCTCCGCTTGCGGCTTCCTTCTCAGATTCAAATATTTCCGCATAAGAAACGATTTCTTTAATACTTTTCGCCGCTTCCTGATTGATGTCATAAACGCGGACTTCATCAAACATTCCATTCTTGATTTTGAGACCTTCAAGAATAATTCTGCTTATTCTTCCCGCTCCGATTATCGCTGCTTTATTCATAGCAACCTCCTTTATTGTTGCATTTTACATTTGCACTTATGCGCATTTGTGCATGTTTTAAGCAAAAAAATACTCTGCTCATTTAACCGTCATCCCGGACGAAAGACAGCTTGCTAATCTTTCGTAATCTTCCCTTACTCCGCATTGTGAATCCGAAACAATTTTAACAGCCTGAAGCAAAGCTTTAACCTGAAGATCTTTGCTGTTAAGCGAATACATCATCATTTTGCCCTCACGCCTTTCGATAACAACACCCGACGCGACAAGAACGGACATGGCTTTGGAAATTGTATACTGAGCTTTACCAAGCGAATTAATAATTTCACATGCGCAAAGCTCTCTTCCGCTCTTTGCCAGAACAGCTACAATACGAAAACGGGTTTCTTCTCCGAGAGCCTTGAACTTTTCATAACATTGCTTCATGTATGCACATATGCACTATCGTGCATATTATGTCAATCTTTTTTTATCGATAATCCTCATCAGACCAGCCAATATCAGAAAGAAACTCATCGTATGTTCCGGAATATACAGTTACTGAGCCGTTATCAAAAACTATAAGCTTTGTAGCAACGTTTCTGATATGCATTTCATTATGAGTTACCATTACAACTGATCCGTCGAAATTATCAATCGCTTCGATAAGCGAATCACATGACTGCATATCAAGATGGTTTGTCGGCTCATCAAGAAAAAGAATATGTGCCGGCATAACCAGAATTTTACCGAGAAGCACGCGACTTTTTTCTCCGCCGGATAACACCTTGATTTTCTTAAGCGCATTATCACCGGAAAACATGAGTCCGCCTGCAATTACACGGGCTTTCGCATCGGTGCAAAGCCGGTCGGCACTTTTAATTTCTTCTGTAACGGTTTTGTTATCATTGAGCGCAATTTTATTCGTCTGCCCGAAGTATCCCTGCTGAAGCGACGGATGCCTTGAAACGTTTCCTTCAACCGGTCGAAGCTCACCGGCGAGAAGTTTAAGAAGCGTTGATTTTCCTTTTCCGTTTTTACCGATGATGCATACTCTATCGCGTTTTCCGATAGCAAAAGAAAGATCTTCAATTAAATGAGGTTCGTTTTCACCATACGAGAATGAAAGATTTTCAACTGTCATCATCTGGCTTGCTTCAAATTTCGCACTATTGAAGTAAAGCTCCAAATCTTCAATCGATTCAAGCGCTTTCATTTCACCCTGCTTTTCGAGCTTCTTTACCCTCGATTGAGTCCTGCTTGCGAAACTCGCTTTTGCCTTAAAGCGCGCTATAAAAACTTCTTCCTGACGTCGTTTTTTCTCTTCATTCAACCGCGTCTTTTCATAAATCTCTTCTTCCTGATTAATCTGAGCATATAATTTTTCGGTATCTCCCTCGACTTTTCGGGCCTTTCTGCGGTGAATCGCAGCTGTATGAGTTACAACACTGTCCATAAAACTTCTGTCATGCGTAATGAGCATGAACTCTCCCGGCCATTCATTTAGAAATTCTTCAAGCCAGCGGATCGCAACAATGTCGAGATAGTTTGTCGGCTCATCAAGAAGAAGCATATCAGGATTTGACACAAGAAGCTTGGCAAGATTCATTCTTATTTGATATCCTCCTGAAAAATCATGCGGAGATCTCTGCATGTCATCTTCAGAAAAACCAAGTCCCGATAAAACTCTTTCAACCTGCCATGTCTCATACTCTTCTCCGGCAGGAAGTCCGAGTGAACACTCTTCTAGAACAGTAGATTTGGTAAATTTCAAATGCTGTTCCAAATGACCTATTTTATATCCTTTTGGAATGGAAATCATTCCTGAGTCGGCTTCTGTATTTCCGAGAATCATCTGAAACAAAGTGGATTTTCCATGTCCGTTTCTTCCGACAAGTCCAAGCTTCTCTCCCTGATTAACGCTCAAGCTCATGTCCTCAAAAAGAACCTGACCGGTAAAAGCTTTATTAATATTGATGAATTTAATCATGTTTTCCTCTATAATTACGGTATACGATCATAAAATAATTTATTATTCGGATGAAATATTTTTAATAATATCCATAAGCTAAAACAAACATTTTCGCAGTTTATGAAGCTGCAACGGATAAAAATTATCACAAATGTTATTGATCAAGCATAAAAAAAGAAACAATGTAAATCTTATTTTTTTTCTGCCAGAAGAAGACCGTCGCCGATCGGAACAATACATGCGTTTACATTTTCATCGGAAAACACATGATTGTTGAATTTCCGTATAGCTTCGGTTGTCTGCGACTTGTCAGATTCATCGGCGACATTGCCGTAGAATAAAACATTATCAGCAATAATTATTCCGCCCTTTTCAAGAAGCTTAATGGATTTCTCGTAATAATCTATATAACCTTTTTTGTCGGCATCAATAAAAACAATTCCGGCTTTTGACAAATAATCTGCACTCAAATCATCGAGAACATCGGATGCTTTTCCGCAGAAAATATTTACTTTATCCGAATATCCATAATCTTTAAAATATGATTTTGCAGTCTCCGCATTAGTTTCATTTTTTTCAATAGTGATGATACGGCAGTTTTCAGGCATTGCCTCTGCCATTGCGACCGCGCTGTATCCCAGAAATGTTCCGATTTCGATTATCAGTGAAGGTTTTTTCAATCTTATCAGAAAAGAAATAAAAGACACCTGTTCAGGCGTAATAAACATTTTCGACTGAGGATGAGAAATATTATCATTACGGATTTTATTGAGATGCGGACTTTCATTTGAAAATCCGCGGATATATGAAATCAGTTCATTATCAATTCCGAGAGTCTTTTCCATCAGTCTTTAGGAAAAGAAATTCTTCCGCTGCGGTTCAGCTCTTTTATTCCATAAGGTCTAAGAATTTCTATGAAAATATCAAGCTGTTCCGGAGAGCCAAGATACTCAAGCGTAATGGACTTTTGTGTAATATCAAGTATCGTGGCCTTGAATGTCTGGGCAATCTGAAATATTTCAATACGTTTTGAAGATGAAAGCTGAAGCTTCAGCATAACTATTTCACGCTGAAACGAATATTCCTTAGGCTGATCAGTAACCTTTATTATATCAATCAGTTTATTCAGCTGTTTTTTTACCTGTTCGATAACACGGTCATCACCGTTAACAACAACTGTAATGCATGATATGTCATCATCCTCAGTTTTGCTGACTGAGAGCGAATCGATATTATATCCGCGTGCTGAAAAAAGATTTACCACGCGCGCGAGAACACCTGACTGATTTTCAACTTTTACCGAAAGGACGTGCTGACTCATGCTAATTCCCTCATGATTGTTTCATTGATTGTTTTGCCTGCAGGCATAAAAGGATACACATTTTCTTCAGGATCAACGAGAAAATCAAGAATGATCGGTCTGTCAGTTATTGATAATGCCTTATTGATGGCAGCTTCAACCTTATCAGGAGAATCAATTCTTATTCCTTCTGCTCCATATGCTTCCGCAAGTTTTACGAAATCAGGCGCACATTTAATGCATGTATGCGAATACCGCTTGTCATAAAAATGCTGCTGCCACTGACGCACCATTCCGAGAAAACCGTTATTTAAAATCGCTATTATAACCGGAAGTCTGTACTGAACTGCAACTATAAGCTCCTGAATGTTCATTTGAATTGAACCGTCTCCCGCAATATCAATTACTCTTTTTTCAGGCATTCCGAATTGAGCACCGATAGCGGCAGGCAGGCCGTATCCCATGGTGCCGAGTCCGCCTGAAGAAATAAATGTTCTGGGTTCAGTGTACTTATAAAACTGAGCCGCCCACATCTGGTTCTGTCCCACTTCTGTAGTAATTACAGCCTTTCCTTCAGTAAGCTCATAAAGCTTCTCAATTACAAACTGCGGTTTTATTACATCCGAACTGTTAGAATACTGAAGCGGATGAGATTTTTTAAATGATTCTATATGATCAATCCACGGCTGAATCGAAGGCTTTTTAACCTTTGCGTTTATCTCGGCCATAACATTTTTGCAATCACCGACAATAGGTACATCAACGATAATGTTTTTTGATACGCTTGCCGGATCAATGTCTATATGTATTACCTTGGCGTGCGGAATGAACTCTGAAATTTTTCCTGTTACACGGTCATCGAAGCGCGCACCGATTGCAATCAGAAGATCCGAATCATGAACAGCCTTATTCGCGTAATAAGTACCATGCATACCGAGCATCTGAAGTGAAAGAGCATCCGTTTCAGGATATGCCCCCAGACCAAGAAGTGTTGTTGTTACAGGAATACCTGTTTTATTCACAAACTCTCTGAGTTCATCAGATGCATTTGACAGAATCACTCCTCCGCCCGCATAGACGACAGGTTTCTTCGCATGTTCAATAAGCTGACATGCTTTTTCTATCTGAACAGGATGCCCTTTATAATTTGGCTTATAACCGCGTATATCTACGGAATCCGGATAGACGAAATCACCTTCGGCATTTGAAATATTTACAGGAATATCAATAAGAACGGGACCGGGTCTTCCTGTAGTGGCAATATAGAAAGCTTCCTTAACTATACGAGGAAGATCTTTAATATCCTGAACGAGATAATTATGCTTGGTAATAGGACGAGTTATGCCGGTAACGTCTGCTTCCTGAAAAGCATCATTTCCTATCATTTCAGTCGAAACCTGCCCGGTAATTGCTACCATTGGAACAGAATCCATATATGCAGTTGCCAGACCCGTAATGATATTTGTCGCTCCAGGTCCGCTTGTAACAAGAAGTACTCCGGGTTTTCCTGTGGCTCTCGCATATCCGTCCGCCATGTGCGCAGCACCCTGCTCATGCCGTGTTAGTACAAATTTCAGAGGCGCATTGAACAGCTCATGAAAAATAGGTATTACGACTCCGCCGGGATACCCGAACATAACCTCAACGTTTTCCTTAACAAGACATTCAATGAGAATTTTCGCACCCTTCATCAATAACTCTCCATAACTCAGTTTTAAATAAAAAGATTATAGCAACAAAAGTAATTTTCGCAAATTTAAAAAAATGTCGCTGGAAGTAATGTGTCAAGAATAAATAATCTTTACTGAAAATTATAATTACATAATCAAAACATTACAACTCAATATTTTTTTTGCAAAGGTAACATTTCTCAGGCGGATAATTGTTAGAAATATAACCCGATTATAATCAACCATAAATGCATTTGCGGTTGATTATAACTTCAAAAAGTCTGTGAGCATGGAGTACAAATTCAAAATGTTCTTGCGCTGTAAATGATTTCATTAAAAATGTAACAATCAAGATAACAATATCTATTATTGTTCTTACAGATTGCAGCAATTAAATGACATTGAACAAACATTAAACTTCGGTTTCACCGAGAAAGGGGGAATTAAAAGAATTATATAAGAATCAAACAAATATTTGCATTTGTGCGAGACAAAATTTTCTTTGAATTATAATTACAAACAATTTATTAAGGAGTTTTTATGGAAAAATACTTTAGAGTATTCAAGTTCATGTTTCAGGTTTTAGGAATGATAAAAAATAACAAAATTCTTTTGAAACCGCTTTTCTTAAATGTTATCATCGGCGTCTTTTTCAGTATTGCTCTAACCGTCGGGATGTATTTTGTATCAAATACAACACTGCTTTATGTTATTCTACTAATCGGATTAATCATTCTTTATTTCAACGATTACTTCAACAACGGTATAACTGCCTGCCTTATTTACGATCTTGTAACTAATGGCAAACCTGATTTTAAAAAAGCAGTTTCTAAAACATCTAAATCTTTTTCCGGAATTTTGATATTCGCTTCAATTTCAGCATTTATTGATCTTTTGGCAACTTATGCGGAAGAACGTGACGATTTCGTCGGAAGAATAATATTAAACATTGTTCACGCAATATGGACAACTGCCACATATTTTGTCATGCCCGCAATGGTGATAGAAGAGCTTGGATTTTTTAAAGCTTTCTCAAGCTCTAAAAACTTTATGAAAAAAGATCCTACTCAGGTTGGAATCGGTGTAATCGGTATGGGTCTTGCCACATGGGTAATGAACATTATTTTTACAGCACTTGCTTTCGGTTCATTTTATTTTCTCTCAAGATTCAGCGTCATTCTCGGGGGAATTTCTTTCTTTATGATGCTGAACATATTTTGGGGTCTTTCGGGATATCTCAAAATCACCTATTTTACATGTTTTTATGTTTGGGCAAAAAATTGCGCAAACGCAAATTCTTCAGAGGTTTCACTTGCGCCAAAACCTCTTGCTGCGGTTCTTGCAGATTGATTTTTTTCAGCAGAGAGCTTCTCGGCTCTCTGCTTTTCTATAGCATTAACAATATTTCTTCAAAACTAAAAAATTCAAATCATCAAATCAATTCTTTTCATGTTTGACATTTTTCTCAAAGATTGTTTTCGTGAAATGAGGCTTCATACATGAAAATATTACTTGTACTGCTTTTGATAATTTCTTCATCGCTATTTTCACAGAACGGAAAAATAACTGTATCATTATTATACTTTTCAAATATTGAAAAATCTTCCGGAAATTCTTCTGACAACAATTTCATAGGTAAGGCTCTAACGGAATTCTCATATGCCGAACTTTTCCGGATAAAAGGAATTTCTCTCATTGAAAGAAATACACTCGAGAAACTGTTAAATGAAACAGAACTTTCAATGACGGGAATTGTCGATGAAACAACAGCCCCTAAAATCGGAAAACTGCTGGGAGCAAAAACAATTATAGACGGCACATATCTTGTTTCAGACAGCAAATGTACCGTAACTTATAAAATAATCGATACCGAAAAGGGTGTGATTTTAAAAGCCGGTACCGTTTCGGGAACAACAGACAATATAGGAGAACTTGTTAAAGACTTTACACTTTCAACAGCCTCTTCTCTAAAAGAGATTTATCCTTTAATTGACATCACACAAATGAAATCATCAAGCACTGTAAAAATATCAATCAATTCAGCAAAAATTTTCGGTAATGCTCTTGATATGAAAGACCGCGGAAAACACTCAGAAGCCGCTGAACTTTTTAAAAAACTTCTTGAAAGCAATCCGGATTATCAAATGTTCAAGAATGCGCTAAAAGACCTCGAAAAACGAATGTCAGATTATGACAAAACAAGAGAAGAAATAATTTCAAAAAACGCAAATCAGCCAATGACATGGAACAATTTCATGAAACTCACTACAACGTATGTTTCTTCTATGAAATATACAATGCTTTATGAGATTTCTGCAAAATACAGAAACAATCCGCCGGAAACTCCTGAAGGATATATTATTGAAAGCTCCGAACTTATAAATTACTATATAATTGCGGCATTAAACGGTCTCAACAAATATTCCGAAGTGATTCATGAAGGAGAAGCCTTTCTTCATAAATATCCATCTTCTGTTTATTATACGGCAGTAAAAACCTACATCAGACTTTCATCCGAAAACTTAAAAGAACGTGAAAAAAATAAAATCACTATTTCAAGTTCACTTAAAGCTATCGAAGATAAATTTTCTTCTCAGGGCGAATCCGCTCAAAATTACCACAAAGGCCTTGAGCTTTATTCAAAAAAATTTTACAAGGAAGCATACGAAACATTTAAAAAAATAAATCTTAAAGAATCAGCTTCAATAGGTACAACCGGCGACAATATTCTCTTTTATATTTTTCAATGCCATGCATTGATTCCCGATAAAAAAGGTGCCGAAAAATCATTGAAAACAATGGAAATACTTTACCCTGATTCCGAATACCTCTCAGGAATGAAAACGCAAATAGATTTCATCGGAGAATAAAAAACTAATCCTGCAGAAATACTGCCCTAAACAAGCTTGAGAAACCTATCAGCAATTGTTTTCAGCATTTCTGCATCAGGTTTAACACCGCCGAATCGCACACTGTCGAGATATTCTTTTTCAGTTTTTGTCTCAATTCCCGCAGTACTCAATTTATTTATAACATAATATAGGATTCTTAATGTCTCCTGAGTGTCTGCATTTCCGGAAGATATCTTTCTAAGATCGCTTATCACTGAATCAGATTTATCATTATCAACTAATACTTTTGATTTATTTTCAATTTTAGTATTAACTGAATCAGTTCTGACAATTTTTCTGTTTCTTAAATATATCATTCCTACAAAAACAATAATCAATACCGTAATTAATACAAATATAATCATTCTCGGATCAGATTCGCTTACTTTATCCGATTTATCTTCAGTCAGATTCTCAGATTTTGAATCAGCTATATCAAAATCAGGAAGTATATACTCCAGTTTGACATATCTTGACACCATGGGATCATAAACTGACATATGTATTTTTACATCATCAAGACGGCCCTTTTTTAACGGGATAATGCTTATGTTATACTTTTTGACTCCCGAAAAAACATAATCTTTCAAATCAATCTGAGGTTCATCACCTTTTATAACAATCTGATAATTATCATTTTTTTCAACAACAGGATCCTTTATTGTAAATAAATTTCCCGAACCCTTCAACTGAAGAGTAAGCGGAATTTCGGAATGAACTCTTGATTCAGTCTTTCCGGCTTCTCCCGCAAGTGAAAACGTTCCGACTGCGGCGGCAAAATCGTCAGGGGCGCCGTCAGGCAAAGATGATATTTTAATCTTCTTCATCGGAAATTTTAATTCACGGTTTTGGAAAGACCTGAAAAGGTTTGCCGAATCAAATGAAAAAATAACACTTCCGCCGCCGACATCATATTCTCCCGGTTTCAGCGGAACAAAAACGAAATTTACAGCTGTCCATGCGCGGTATTTTTTTCCATTAACAACGACATCTTCCGAAGCTTCAGGCAGAATAAATTCTTTTGAGTAAAAACCTTCTGCCTTTGGAGCTTCATTCAGTCCGCTTACTGAGATATCTCCATCGCCGGATGAAAGAATAAGATACCTTAGACAAACAGCATCTCCGACATAGTATTTCCTGTCCGCAATTTCGATACGCGGAATAATTTCAGTTTTAACAGCCGTATCATCTTCTTCATCAAAAATACTACGCCGTGAAACATGACTTTTAGCATTAAAACTGACTTCCTTTGTCCGGTAATTCTCACCGTCAACAATTACATCAAAAGGTTTAACTACAACTTTGCCGTCCCTGTCGGGAATTATTCTGTACTGAAGAGACAGACTGGATGAACTTTTTCCATTTATCCAACTGAAATTTCTGGACACTCCGGCATATAAAGCTTTCGCACCGATACAAACCGGTTCACTGCCCGGTTCCATTTGCTTAGAGTTTTTCGAGCTTACAGATAGAGTATATCCGCCGAAAAAATCATTCTCAATTTTAACATCCAATTCCGCTGACAAAAGAAACTGCGGAAGGAGAAATAACAAAAAAGTCAAATTACCAATTTTTTTCAGAACTGAAACCATCAAGACCTTCACCTTTGCTTTTCCTCACTGGATTTTTCTTCATGCTTTCAAGAATTGAATCAAGAAGTTTTTTGTCTATTTGCTGAGCATTCCCGCCTTCCGGTTTTGAACCATTATCTCCGTCTTTATCTTTTTTCTTATCTCCATTATTGTTGTTTTTATTATCTTTGCCCTTTCCATTGCTATTCTGATTATTCTGATTATCTTTCTTGTCCTGATTGTCCTGATTATTTTGATTGTTTTGATTATCATCATTATTCTGATTATTCATAGCTAGATATTCAAGATTCTTTCTAGCCTTGTCATATTCAGGGTCAACTTTCAATGCGGCAATGTAATTCTCTGCGGCTTCTTTTTTTCTTCCGCTTTTTGCATATATATTTCCCATATTAAAAAAAGATTTCTTTTTAATTTCATCATCACCCGCCGAAGATGCCTTCATGTAACAATCAACTGCTTCATTTTCTTTTTTCATCGCGGCATAAACTTTTGCCTTGTTAAACTCAAGCGCAGCCATTGACCTATCCGGTGCAGAATATGATGACGCTTTTTCAAATAAATCAAGCGCCTTCTCGTATTCTCCTCTTCCGAATGCTTCAATTCCTTTTTCATTAAAATCCTTAAACGGATCAAGAAACGCTAAAAACAATACGGAGCAAATTAGAATTTTTTTCATTTCTTAAATCTCCACATAATGCTCTCGGAAAACAATAACAGAAAAAAGCAAAAAACAAAATATTGATATTTCTCTTTCTTTTTCTTAACAAGACGCGAAGACTTTTGCTTACCTGAATCATTAATTTTATCTGCAATCTCAAAAACAGCCGAATAAGAATCGTTAATATCAAAATACTTTCCGCCTGTAATATCCGCAACATTTTTCAGAGTTTTAAAATCGGCCTTTGATACTATAACCTCGCCATCATCACCGCGCAGTACCTGTTTATCTTCTTCATTAAGATATACAGCTGAACCGGAATCTTTACCAACTGAAGATGTGTAAACAGTTATCCCTTCACTCTTCAGTTTTTCCGCAACTTCAACTGCATTACCTCCATGATCTTCACCGTCAGATATGAGGTACACAAACTTATCAGCGAGTTCCTTTTTAGCAATTAACTTATAAGCCTTATCGAGAGCCTTTCCTATATCCGTTCCCTGGATACCTATAGATTTTGTAGAAATAGAATCTATAAAAGCTGAAAATGCTTCCGAATCATCAGTCAGAGGACAAAGCATGAATGCTTCGCCCGCGAATATTATTATTGCATAACGGCCGGAGGCATTTTGTCTTAAAAGCTTAACAGCTTCCTTTGCTCTTTCGAGGCGGGACGGAAAAACATCCTCAGCAAGCATGCTTCTGCTCACATCAATAACCATAACGACGTCCTTACCTTTTACCGGACGCATTGTAAGTTCCTCACCGTACTGCGGGCGCAGTAGAGCCGCAGATGAAAGAATCACAGCTATACCAAAAATTATTTCTGAAGCAAGAATTCTTTTCCTTCCGCCGACTCGCCGGAAATCTCCAAACAGTTTTTCAGTCATTTTACGTCTGAAAAAAGCGTAATAAACTATAAAACCGCATAATGCCGCAGAAAAAATAATTATATGAATAAGGTAACTGCTGTTCGCAAATATCATGGTATTTTCCTGTAAACAACCGATCGAAGAATTATTTCAGCAAAAAAGAAAATTACCGAAGCCGCAAGAAACGGGAAAAAATTATCTTCGAAATCGTAGAATTTTTTAACCTTATAGCGGCTCTTCTCAAGCATATTAATATCAGAAATACTTTTTTCAAAAGCATCCTTATCAGCTGCACGGTAATATTTTCCGCCTGTTTGTTCAGAAATGCTTTTAAGGAGTTTTTCATCAAATTCATTTTGGATATAACGTTTAGAAAAAATAGCATTACCCGTAGGATATGCAACTTTTCCGTCTTTTCCTATACCAACTGAATATATTTTTATTCCTAGTTCTTTTGCCGCAAGAGCAGCGGTACCAGGATCAACAACTCCTCTATTATTTACTCCATCAGTTAAAAGTAAGATTACACGGCTTTGCGCCTTGCTATCTTTAAGCCTGGCAGCACTCATCACAATCGCCTCACCGATTGCAGTTCCATCAGTCTCGACCGAATCAAAATCAGTTTCAGAAACTATTTCACGGATAATTTCTTTATCCGAAGTTAACGGCGCCTGCAAATAGGCTTCTCCTGCAAAAATAATAAGACCGACTCTATCATTTTCACGATTTGCGATAAAACGAGAAACAATTTCTTTTGCCGCTACCAGCCGGTTTGGCTGCAAATCCATGCCCTGCATCGATGGAGAAAGATCCAGTGCAATAACTATATCTACACCGTAATTTTCAATTTCGGTATAATTCACTCCCTTTCCCGGACGGGCAAGAGCAATTACGGCGAAAAAAAGAGCAAGAAAACGCATAAGAGGAACAGTGAGATAAGTTTTCCGGAAAAATGATTTCTTCTTTTTAATCATTTTACCTGACGGAAAAAGAACCGAACTCTCCGACAAAATCTTAGAACGGAAATAAACATAATATGCCGCGACCGGCACTAAAAGCAAAAGAAATACAGCATTTTTAAACTCAGGCACTTTCTCTTTCCCTCGCAATCATTTCAGCAAAAGAACGGCATTTTTCAAAATTCTCAGATAGTAGTTCTGAAGAAAATTCCGCTTCGGCAAACTTAATCATATCCCACATTCTCATAACTTTCATAAGTTCATCACGGTGCTTTTCATTCTTGAATATTTTTTCACGGTCTGTCAGCTCATCAACAATCTCGGATGATGTCATTTCGGAGGCATTGAATCCGATCTCGCCTGTTATATACTCCCTGAACGCAAAAGATAATGTATCTGCAAAAGATTCCTGGGTTATATTTTTAACACTTAACTTCTTTATCCGTTTTTGAAAAACAACTAAAGGTATTTCCTTCTTCAACTTGGACTGTTTTCTGCGGCGCAAGATATATCTAATAAGAAAAAACAAAATAATCAAAAGAATTATTGAAGCAACGATTAAAAGGATCAGCCTTACGGGATATCCTGATGCTTTTAAAAAATCCTCATCCTCCTCAAATTTGCCTTCCTTGTTAACCGCCATAACTTCAATTCGAGGGGGCTTGTATCCTATTAAATTTTTTTCCTTATCACGCAACTCAATAAGAAATAAGTCAAAAACTCCCGTCTTATAAAAACACAGTTCAATAGTTACGCTCTTTTTAGCGTCATCATTATAAGAAGAAATTATTTCATAAAACGGAATCTCTTTATCATCATCAGCATAATAATATTTTGAATCGGGAAGCGTAACTAAGAGTTCCGGAAGTGAGGAATAATCAACAGTATAAACTATTTTATCGGCAACACGCACAGAAGTTTTATCTGAACTGGAAATTATCTCTGCAGACAAAACTGAGCAAAAAAATAAAAAAGAAGTCAAAAAGAAAAATATTCTCACCATCGTGAAACCTTTCCCTTATTTCTCTTTTCAAAATATTTTACAGTAGAATTTAGAGGATCTTCATCGGTTGAAAGATCAAGCACACTGAAATATTTCAATTCATCAGAATCAAAAGGAACTATACCGTCACTTATTGACTGCTCACCCGATTCACTGTCCCGGAATTCGATTATTCCACCGAAAGGGATTAGTTTTTCAGAAACATCGCTAACCTTAACCGGGATCAGCTGATGACGTCTTGCCAGAATTTTTAAATTTCTATCAAAAGAATCATCAAGAAAATCAGATATGATAAAAACAATACTGCGTTTCTTCAAAGTATTATTAAGAAATCTGCAAAGCTCATTAACATCGGTATGACTGCTTTTAGGTGAAAAATTCATCATTTTATCAAGTATACGCTGGGCAAAACGGGAACCCTTTTTAGGTTTAAAAAAATATTCAACAGAATCCGAAAAAAGAGCCGCACTGACTGAATCGTTATTATACTCGGCAAGCTTCAATATAACAGCTGCAAACTCCAAAGCCGCTTCGGCTTTTTGAACGGAAGAACCGAAATTCATTGAAGCCGAAACATCGCAGGCAATGACAAAATTAAGTTCGCGTTCTTCGGTATATTCTCTTACGTGCAGCTTCCCGGATCTTGCCGAAACATTCCAATCAATCGACTTTATCTCATCTCCGAAATTATATTCGCGCAGGGATTCAAACAGTATACCATTTCCTTTAAACGCAGAACGGTATTTCCCTGAATATACGGTATTAAGCTTACGCTTAACTTTAATATTTATTTTCTTAAGAAGCCCGCCGGCAGAGGAACTCATGGAACTTCCACCTGATCGAGTATAAGTTTGATAACTGTGTCTGTCTTGATTTCTTCAGCTTCAGCATCATAAGAAAGTATTATTCTATGGCGTAAAACATCATACGCAACTTCTTTAACATCATCAGGAGTTACAAATCCCCTGCCCGCAAAAAAAGCCGCACACTTTGAAAGTTTCATCAAAGCAATACTTGCACGAGGGCTTGCACCGAATTCAATATACTTTTTCATTTTGTCATTCGGTCTTCTCGTAAAGTCAATCAATGATACGATATAGGATAATATCTTATCATCAACATAAATAGATTCTATTATCTTTCTTATTTCAAAAAGCTTCTCGGCTGTCATAACAGGATTAATCTTTTTAGGATCTATATCATATATCTTTTTAAGTATCTCGGCTTCTTCCTCTTTTGAAGGATACTCCACAAGAACTTTCATCATAAAACGGTCAAGCTGAGCTTCCGGCAGAGGATATGTTCCTTCCTGCTCAATTGGATTCTCTGTCGCAAGAACCATAAACGGATCATCAAGTTTATATGTCGTTTCCCCGATAGTGATCATACGCTCTTCCATAGCCTGAAGAAGTGCCGACTGTACTTTAGCCGGAGCACGGTTAATCTCATCTGCAAGCAATATGTTAGTGAAAAGAGGTCCCTTCCGGGTAAAGAACTCCATGTTTTTAGGATTAAAAATCTGAGTCCCAGTTAAATCCGCCGGAAGAAGATCCGGTGTGAACTGAACACGGGAAAAGGAAGATGAAATTGATGCGGCAAAAGATCTTACTGCAAGCGTTTTAGCGAGTCCAGGCAAACCCTCAACCAGCACATGACCGCCGCAAAAAAGGGCACTCATCATTCTTTCGATAAGTTTCTTCTGACCTATAACGTTTTTAGAAATTTCTGAGAAAACTGCATCAACAAATGCACGTTCCGCTTTTACCTGTACGGAAATTTTTTCAATCTCGATGTAATCCATAACAGCTCCGGAATAATAATATTTGTGATTAGAAATTCGGCTCAAAACCAGCCGGCATTAAATAACTTAATCTTCTGTATAAAAGAAAACAAACAGGTTACACTTCGGCAAGAAAAAATTAAAAAAAAAGCCGGCATCAGCCGGCTTTTGATTATTTACTCTCTTTTGGAATCTTCAATTTCCATCCCGGGAAAATATAATCAGGATTCTTTATAATATCCTTGTTAGCATTGAAAATCTTTTTCCATTTGCGCCCGTTATTATAAAACTTTTTGGAAATAATCCACAAACAGTCCTTAGGCGGAGTTTTATTATACTTAACCTTGTAAATATCATAATCTCCTGATTCTTCAGAATCCGAAGAATCACCATTATCAGAAACGGAATCTTTCGAGGATGAATCCTTTGAATACTTATCAGCACTGCTTCCAGCCTGGGAAACAAGACCTGAAAGTCGAAGAGACTCGTTTGCAGAATCTATCGAATCAAGATAATTACCCTCATTGTACTGCATTTCGGCAGTTTCAGAAAGCTCTTTTGATGCCTGAAGATCAGCAGAAGCTTCTTTGGCTCCACGCGATGATTCTGCATCAGCAATAGACTGTTTTGACTGTTCAATTTTATCAAGCGCTGTTTCTTTTAAAGCGATCTGATAAGCTTCATCCGCCGACGCCTTAGCTTCATCAAGATGGGCAAATGCTTCTTTCAAAGCAAGGTTGTCATATGATTTTTGGGCATTAGACAGACTTTCTACTGCCGCATTATATTTCTCAGGAGCTAATTTCTCAGCATTATATTTCTTTGCCTCTGCTAAAGTAGCTTTGACTTCATTTATAGAATCCTCAATCATGCCCTTGCCGGATATGGCAGTATTTCTGGCATTTTTAGCAAGACCGTCAGCTTCCACCGCATTCGTATAAGCACTTTCATACTGTTTAGACTCAAAATCAGCTTGAGCCTGCTTCTGCTTGTTAAGGGCAGATTCATACTCGTCTTTAGCAAGTTCCGAGGCAAAAACCTCATCAGCGCTTTTAATACTCTGTTCCGCGACATCAATTGAATCCTTTGCCATCAAAGGTGCAGACTTATCATATGCCGCCTGAGCTTTTTCCTTGGAAGCAAGGGCTTTCTTTCCCGCATCATCATATTTCTCATCTTTAACAAGACTATGCGATTCCAAAAGAAGAGCGGCAGCCTCATTATACTCATCAGGTGCATATTTTTCAGCTCTTGCAGTCTGAGCCTTAGAAATCATCACCTTTGCAGAAGACATTTCCCCCAAAGGAACAGGATCCCCGCAAGCTGCAAAAAACAAAACAGACAGAACAATACTCAAACCAAAAATATTTCTCATATTCACCCCTCGGAGAAATCACCGTACACGGCAATTAATGTAATTCTATTTATTAAAAGACGAAACCGCATCCGATTCAGAATCAAATATTTCAAAAAAAGACGTAAGCTTTGTAAGCTCAAAAACTTTTCTCACAGAAGCATAAACATTTATTATTTTCAGACCGCCCTGATACTTTTTCAGAGAAGAAAGACTCGAAATGAGGGCACCGATACCCGATGAATCAATATAAGATACCTTTTCAAGGTTAATTATTACGTTATATTTCTGATCTTCTATCAGCTGATTGATTGTATCTTTTATTTCTGGGGCATTATAAAGGTCAATTTCGCCGGAAATATCCAACACCACTATATCAGCGCTCTCTCTTCTGTTTATCTCCATCACTCACCTCTAAATTTCACTCAAAAAACAGTCCTTGCAACTCTAAGTCCGGCGAAACCGTATGTCAAGATATTATTTTAAGTCTTCAGGCTTTTTCCGGTGTAAATTTACCATAATACAGCGTCTTTTCTTCTGAACTTAGTTATTCAAAACTTAAACGGAAATATCATAAAAAATTATACGGAAAAATATATCGCATGTGTTACAGCTCTCTCCAGACGGTTTATTTCATCCCGGCATGATTCAAGATTTGCATCTCTGCCTAATTTATCACTTTCTTTGACCTTGGAAATCATTTCCCGGATAAAAAGAAGATCTTTCTTTTTGACAATCTGCTTATCTTCTATAATTTTCCGGACATAAGAGAATTTATATTTTCTAAACTGAACTTTTACGAAAAAATCAATTCCGTAAATATTCAATATTCTTTGCAGCGGATATTGAGATTCTTTATCGGCAAAATCCTTATACTGGGGTGCGTCTACTGCGCGCTCGGTTTTAATATTGCTTTTAGCCGGAATGCGCGTATCGGCAACAGGTTCATCTAAATTTACTGCTGCGGAGGCATCAAGAACCTGCTGAGGAATATTAACCGGAACTGACGGTTTATAATGAAAACCGTATTTCAAAGACAATTCGGCAAGCCTCTGCTCCTGCCATTCCGGAGCATAAGATCTCCACTCTTTTTCAAGCAGGCGTTCATATTCATGAAGCATGATGGTCTTGTTTAAAACCTGGCCCAGTTCAGTATTATTCAGTGATTTGATCATAGGAAAAAGTTCGCGGACTATCTGTGCAGATCCGGCGCGTTTATGAAATTGAAACTCATATGCCTTAACAAGATGATCTTTAAAAAACGAATTGAGATTTCTTACTATCGCAATATCAGCCGCAACATAACCGTCAACCTGCTCAATACGTCTTTTTTCATCAGACGTAACAATTTCGATTGAAAGAACCTTATGCGATTCTATCAGAATTGCAATCGCTGTTTTTACAGACTCCTTGGGAAGACCCGTAGATGATGCCATATATTTTATAAATGCATCTGAATGGACAACAGAACCCGGCGCAAGTTCTTTATTTCTTGCGGCAATTTCAGAATATATTTCATCAAGAATTTTCTGGGTTATTTCCATACAGCCTCTGAATAGTCAAATAATAGCAATAAAACACCCGTATCATTGTTTAGAAAACTACGCATCAAAAGCCGCATGCTCATGCAGCTGAACCATTAAAAATTTTCAAAACACGTCATCAAAAAATCTGTCATTTCTTTAAGGAGCGTTATTGGTGAGATATTTTTGGATTCTTAATATAAATGCAAGTAAAATTAATTGTTGCACTCAAAAGGGTATTTCAAAAACATAATTACAGTTTATTAAACTATGAGGTAAAAATGAATCTCTCCGTAAAAATAGGATCCCTTACACTGAAAAATCCTGTTACCGTTGCATCAGGCACTGCCGGCTACGGAGAAGAACTTTCCGCATTTTATGATCTTTCCAAAATCGGCGCGGTAATAACAAAAGGACTTTCATTGAAACCACGCCCGGGCAACAGCGGAAACCGCATAATAGAAACACCTTCAGGCATACTCAACTCAATAGGACTTGAAAATGTCGGAATTGAAAAATTTCTTTCTCAAAAGCTTCCTTTTCTGGAAAAACAAAACGCAACAATAATAGCAAACGCCGCCGGGCATTCTATAGAAGAAAATGTTGAACTCTGCAGAATTCTTTCCGCAGAGAAAAAAATTCATGCTGTAGAATTAAATGTTTCATGCCCTAATGTCAAGGAAGGCGGCATTGCTTTCGGTTCGGACATTAAATTGATGCGCAAACTCCTGACAGAAGTAAGAGAAGTATGCACTCTTCCGCTGATAGTAAAACTTTCTCCAAACGTTTCCGATATCACGCAATTTGCACTTTGCGCCGAGGAATGCGGAGCTGACGCTGTAAGCGCAATCAACACACTCGTCGGAATGAAAATTGATATTAAACGTAAAACTCCCCATTTCAACAATAAAGTAGCCGGATTAAGCGGACCTGCTGTCCGGCCGATTGCAGTTAGAATGGTTTATCAGATTTTTGAAAAAGTTTCTATTCCGATACTTGGTCTTGGCGGAATTTCAAATGTTGAAGATGCCCTCGAATTTATTCTGGCCGGGGCGCGGGCAATATCTGTTGGGACTATGAATCTGGTGTATCCGGCCCGTGCAGCCGAAATCGCTGAAGGTTTATCTGATTATATGACGGAAAATGGAATTGATGATATAAATGATCTTGTCGGCTATGCCCACTCTTCAGGCATTAGTCCGCAATAATTTGCATCATGCAGGACACAATAAATGAATTATGAAAAAACAGCTGCAGCTCTTGAAGAAGAAATATCTGCGCTGAAAACTGAACTAAACAAAAAAGAAACAGCCCTGCTTAAGCTGAAAAAACAATCCGATAATTTTTCTTCTGAAAGAACAACCGTATCCGATGATGAAATTTCCAAATACCGCTTCATTCTTGAAAATACATCCGAAGAATTTTTTCTACTTTCATCCAACGGCAGAATCCTATTGGTAAACAATTCCGCATCCGAATCAATCGGATATTCCCAGATAGAAATACAGGGAGAGCATATTTCGTTACTCAATCCGGATATGAATTCCGACAATTTCTTCAAATTGTTCACTGAATTAAAAGACAAAAAAACAATCTCGCGTGAAGTCATTCATATTGCAAAAAACGGATCAAAACACATAAAAGAGATGCGCTATGTTTATATGAATATATCCGGAAGCGATTTTGTCTGCGCATTTTCTCACGATATAACAAATAAAATTAAAACACTGAACTCACTGAAGGAAAGCGAAGAAAGATACCGCGCACTCATGGCGAATCTCCCGGAAATAGTCATTATTCATCATAACGATATGATTATATACGCAAATGATACACTTGAGAAAATAACAGGTTATTCTGCACAAGAGGTTTACGGAAAATCTCTTTTTAACATTATAGACTCCGCAAGCTGTGACGAATTCAACAATCTTCTTCATGATTCTATGGACGATAAGGAAAACACTGATTTATATAATATTGTATTTATTCCGAAATCAGGAAACCACATTAAAACCGAAAGCCGCAGTATAAAAATACATCTCCACAACCAGACTTTAAATCTGACGGTTTTTGCAGATGTTACCAAACGAAAGGCAATGGAAGAACTTCTTTCCAAAGAACACGGCATTCTAAACAGAGTAATAATGAAGAATCCGGTCGCGATGGCGATATTTGAAAAAGACGGACGTCACATAAAGTCTAATACGGCTTTTACAAAAATATTCGGATCCGATTTTGATAATAACTACACTTTGTTTTCTGATCCTATATTTTCTGATTATACATATGAACTCGATAAACTCAGACGCGGAGAAACTTTTGAAATCAATAATTTCCGCTATGGAAATAAGGATACAGAATGTTTTTTGCACATTACAGTCTTTTCAATCAAGAATGCTGACAATGGAATAGACTGTATCGTCGCCATAATAGAAGACATTACAGCTGAAAAAGCTGACAATGACATGAGAGAAAAACTCGAAGAGCACCTTCGCAATTATTTCGATTTTCCTCTTATCGGGCTTGGAATTATATCAGAAAATCACCTGATTACGGATGCAAATCAGAAATTCTCCGAATATCTAAGAACAGATAGAAGTAAACTTATAGGTAAGAAATATTCTGATCTTTTTCCCGATAAAACAAAAAACGAAATGCAAACACTTCTCTCTGATCTTTTTTCCGATAAAACTCCTTTCATCCTTACAGAAACAAAAGCCGTGCGCGGCGACGGTGAAGAAATTGATATAAACATTTCTGCACGTATTGTAAAAAACGGAAAAGGTTACCTGCCCTATGCAATTGTTGTTCTTCAGGATATAACAGAAATAAAACAGACTAATGAAAAAATCGCAGATGAAAGAGAAAAACTTTTTGTCACACTGAAATCAATCACTGAAGCAATAATAACCATAGACAACGGATATAAAATCATTCTCATGAATCAAAACGCTGAAAACCTGACACAAGTTTCTCAGGAACTGGCTTTAGGTAAAGAAGTCGAAAGTGTTTTAAAACTGAATGACGAAGACGGCAAAAACATTACACGCGAAATCGTTAGGGATCTTCCGGACGGAACAATCAACCGTTATCTGGCATCAACAAAAGACGGAACAAGCGTTCCTGCTGAAATTTCCATATCATCTGTTTTTGACAAATCAGGAAAACTATCAGAAAAAGTTTTAACGATAAAAGACATTTCTGAAAAAAAACAGCATGAAGAAAACATGCTCAAATCCCTCAAGCTTGAGTCACTCGGCATACTTGCAGGAGGAATAGCACATGACTTCAACAACATTCTTACAACGATACTCGGAAACATTTCTCTTGCAAAAATCTGGATCGGCGATTCAGAAACCCGCATATTAAAAGCAGTTCTTGATGCGGAAAAAGCCTCAATGAAAGCAAAGGATCTTACCCATCAGCTTCTGACACTATCAAAAGGAGGTCTGCCGGTTAAAACAACCGCGTCGGCTTACGAACTGATAATTGACAGCGTTGATCTCGCCTTTCATGGTTCTGCTATAATTTGTGAATTCGATATACAGGATGATCTTTGGAATATTGAAATAGACGAGAGTCAGATTTCCCAGGTTCTTCACAATCTTCTTCTTAATGCACGTCAGGCTATGCAGGATGCCGGCAAAGTTGTGATTAAATGCTCAAACTACAGCAATAATGATTCATCTAATCCTTGTCTTGAGAAAGGAAAATACGTACGCTTTATCATACAGGACAGCGGCTCCGGAATACCAAAAGATATTCTGCCTAATATCTTCGATCCGTATTTCACAACAAAACCGACCGGTCATGGTCTAGGCCTTGCGATTTCATACTCAATTGTAAAAAATCATTGCGGACATATTGATGTTGAATCTGAAGTCGGTGCCGGAACCGTTTTTACACTATATCTTCCGGCAATAGATAAAGAAATAAAACAAAAAGCTCCGGCTGAACCTGTAATTAATAATCAAAGATTACGGATTCTAGTTCTTGAAGATGAAGAAAATATTCTGACACTTCTTGCACGAATTTTCGAACATTACGGATACGAATACGTTTTTACGTCAGACGGAAAAAACACAATAAAGGAATATGAAAAATCAATTTACGCAGCAAAACCTTTTGACGTAGTGCTTCTTGATTTGACGATTCCTGGCGGAATGGGCGGTAAAGAAACATTTTTAAATCTAAAAAAAATAAATCCTTTGGTAAAAGGAGTAGTTTCAAGCGGTTATTCAAACGATGACGCAATGAGCAATTTTATAGAATACGGTTTTTCGGCCCGCATCATAAAACCTTACAATATCGAAGATTTAATCAGAACAATTACAGAAGCCGTTTCATTCTAAAAGCAGCAGATAAAATCTGCTGCTTTTATATTTTAAGCCTCAAAATCCTTTGAAAGCCTTTTCTAAAATTTCTTTTCTTGGCGGCTTCGTAAATATACTCACAACCGGTACCACGGCGAAAGGAACAATCATTGCAATAGACGAAGCTAGAGGAGAATAATCCTGCCCCATCTTATAAAAAAGAACAATTGCAAGAGTAAATCCGGTTATCATTCCCGCTAGAACTCCTGCTTTTGTCGCTCTCTTCCAGTATAATCCATAGAGATACGGAGCAAGGAAACTTCCGGCAACAACTCCCCATGATAAACTCATCAACGTGACAATAAAAGCAAATTCATACCGGGCTATGAAGAACGCAAATCCCATAAAAACAAGACAAAGAAAACGCATCATTGCAAGAGATTTTCCCTTGGTGATATTCGGGTTTACATGTCCTTTATACATATCAATTGCAACGGCTGAAGATGAAACTAAAATCAGCGATGACAGAGTTGACATTGAGGCAGACAGAACCAACAGCAGAATGAGAGCCATCAGAGTTTGCGGCAAATGAGCATTAAGCATATCCGGAACTATTCTGTCAAAAGCAGGCTTGGTTCCATTCATCGGAAGAGTATCAAAGAATATATGAGACATCGATCCTACAAAATATGCAGTCAGTGAAATGATCAGGGCAAAAACAGTTGTAGCAATTGCGGCTTTCATTATAACTTTTTCATTTTTGATGGCATAGAACTTCTGAACCATCTGAGGGAGCCCCCATGTTCCGAAACTTGTCATAAAAATCAGTGAACCCAGAATGAGCATTGAAGGCTGTTTAGCTTCGGGAATGTGTTCAGCATATTTTGATGAAATCATTGAAATAACATTTGAAATACCGCCGGCATCGGATGTTAAAACAGCAACCATGGCGGCGCACCCGAATATCATGATAATTCCCTGAATAAAATCAGTTACGGTTATAGCAAAATAACCCCCGAGAATCAGATAAATTGCAGTTATTATTATCATTATTAAAAGAGCGGTATCATATGAAATTGAAAATGTTGATTCAAAAAGATGTCCCAGCCCCTTAAAAATTGACGCACAGTAAGGAAGAAGGAAAATGAATATTATCGCTGCGCTTATAAGTTTAAACCAATTCGCTCCGTAGCGCTCCTGAAGAAATTCAGGCATAGTCATAACATCCAGATTTTGAGTCATAACTCTTGTGCGCTTACCGAGAATAAGCCAAGCAGCGAATGATCCCACAAAGGCATTACCTACAGCAACAAGAATTGAACTTAGACCGAAACCCCAACCCAGTTTACCTGCAAAGCCTATAAAAAGAACTGCTGAAAAATAAGTAGTACCGTATGCAACAGCAGAAACCCATGGCCCTATCGACCGTCCGCCTAGAAAAAAATCATTTAGTGATGAAGTCTTTCTCATGCCCCACAGGCCGATACCAATCATCAGCAGCATAAAAAAACAAACAAAAATTATTGCAGTCATTCAATTCCTCCAAATTTACTCCGTCCGGATGGTTTAATTATTTAAAAAACTACAGTCAATTCCAAAATAAGAATTAACCCATCTCAGAAAAAAAAACAGATTAAATTTAAACTTGATTAAACTGCTTAAATCAGAATTGAAATCTTGCACCAATAGTCAGCGTAACATCTTCCTTGTTTTTAAGATTAACCATAGTCTCCGCGGTAAGTCGGAACATAAACAAATTAAGCTCTAAACCGAAAAGATAAGTCGGTATTACGGGATAAGGATAATATTTTGAGGATGAGTCCATTAAAGCTGTTCCGAGTTGACCTGTAGGATTAACAACCGGAATAGGATCAGTGCTAACGGCAACACTCGAATCGGCAGAAAGTGTAAAATGACCAAATCCGAATGCACATCCAAACCCTGAATATACATTAAATATCTTCGCTATACTGAAATACGCATTTATATTAAAAGCAGCATCAATCTGAAACCATTTTAGATTTCCGTCTAGTTCACCGTCATAAGTAACAGGATAGGTCCCTTCAGGCGCAGGTCCGATACCGTCAGGATCAAGATCAAATGAACCAAGTTCACCGTCAATATCTCGTTTCATCTCAATTATACCTCTAAGCATATCCGCACCCGCTGATATGTTTATCCCCTCGAGTTTAAGCAAAAAAGGAACAACAACTGCCTCATCAAAAAGCTTATACCGTATTTTTCCGCCGACTCCGACTATTTTCAATTTTTTTATCTTAACATATTCAGAGACTTTATTGACTGAGTCAGGATTATAATAGAAAATATCAAAATAATTGATTTTTCCGATAATATCTACCCTATCCGAAATACCTGTTCCGAAAAAAATAACCGGAGCGAATCCGACTGCCGGAAAAGAACCATCTACAGATTTATCATCAAAATACTTTAAATTAGAAAAACCTAGTGCAACACCTGCACCGGCAGTGAAATGAGGGAAAATACCGATTAGAACAGAACCCACCGGGTAACCTGACAAATTACACAGCATATTAGCTTCTGCTATAAAATCCCCGTTTGCATCAATTTTATCCTGAAAAGAATCAGCTATACCAGCCTGAGAGTCAAGACTCGGGAAATAATCAGGTAAATCAAAAGTAACGGTTGTTTTTGCAGAAATGCATACAGGCATTAAAATCAACAAAGTCAAAAATATTTTTTTCATACAACACCGTCTGCAAAATAAATATGAAGTCTATAATCAGCTTCATCATAAATACTAACGGAATTATTTGCAATTTTAATTAGTTATAACACATAAAAAATAATTCGACAAGATTAAGAAATATTTTCCAAATTAACTTTTTCAACAGAAAAATCAATTTCATCCGACAATAGGAAATTATTCACGAAATGAGCAAAAAAAGAATAACAGTACCATTTTTCGTTCCCCACAAAGGATGCCCGAATTTATGTATATTCTGCGATCAGAAAACTCAGGCAGGACGCGAGCCTTTACCCGAGGAAATAATTCCTCTGATAAAAAAATATAGAAAATCAGCCCCGGATTCAGTGACTAACTTTGAACTGGCTTTTTTCGGCGGAAGTTTTACCGGCATAGAAGTAAATTACCAGATACAACTTCTTAAAGAAGCTGAATCTGCACTTGAAATAGGATTAATTGACGGAATCCGAGTTTCCACACGCCCTGATGCAATAAATGAGAAAACATTATCTTTGCTGAACAAATATTCTGTTAAAACAATAGAAATCGGAGCGCAGTCATTTTCGGACGATGTTCTAAAAGCTTCCGGAAGAGGACATACCGCCAAGCAAACTATAGAAGCCGCACAATTAATAAAACAACACGGATTTGACTTAGTTATCCAGCTTTTACCAGGATTGCCTCTTGACAGTATTGAAAAATCCATAAGATCTGCTGAAATTACCGCAGAATTGAATCCTTCGGCAGCTAGAATTTATCCTGCAGTTGTATTAGAAGGGACAAAGCTGGGAGAAATGTTTAAAAGCGGTGCATACTCTCCTCTGTCTGTCGAAGAAGCTGCTGAATGGACATATGAAATCATGAAAATTTTTCAAAGAAAAAATATTAACGTAATCAGAATAGGAATCAATCCGGTAGAAAACGGAAATCTTTCAAAAATTATCGGCGGCGCGTATCATCCTTCATTCGGCCAGATTGTCAGATCTAGATTAAAACGTGATGATATGGAAAAACTTTTTCTTTTTCAGGAAATAGGTCAAAAAAGCACGATATTGATTCCAAGTGATTATAAAGAGGAATACATCGGTCAAAAAAAAGCAAATATAAAGTATCTTGAAGATAAATACAAAACCAGAATTTGCTGCAAATTTCACAGCGGAGAATTGAGGAAGATTTAATAAGAGGCAGATTTTTAAACCTGCCTCTTATTAAATTACTTAGAACCTTTCTTTACTGCTTTTTTTGCAGCTTTCTTAACTACTTTCTTCGCTGCCTTTTTAACAACTTTTTTGACAGCTTTTTTTACCACTTTCTTAGGAGCGGCTTTTTTAACTGTTTTCTTTGCTGCAGGCTTTGCAGAAGAAGATGCGGCAGGAGCCGGTTTAGCTGCAGCTTTAGGCTGAGCAGATCCTGATACCTTGTCCTGAACCCATTTTTTAACATCGTTTAACACTTTCATTCTTTCTCTCTCCAATTCATTCATTATTTCATGATAAAGACCGTCATATTTCTCAAACCGCTTGTCCGAAGATCCTAAAGCGGCAAACAACTCTTCAACTCCGGAAACATCAGATAAATCATCCGCTGTTCCAGTCAATATTAGTATTGGTAAACGTATATCCGATGCCCTGTCAAGACAGAATTGAGAATTTTTATAAAGTTCGTCAAAAAGCCTTACCGAAATTCTATCGTGAATCAATTTATCTGTCTTAATTTTTTCAATCTCTTCTTTATCTTTGGTAAGATGTTCCAGCATTACATTGGTAGAAAACGAAAATGAATCAGAAAAAACCGAAGCTATTCGGGCACCTAAAAGAAAAAGAGGCGAATTTTTAATAGAAGGCTTTACTGAAGGTGATAAAAGAACCAAACCGGAAATATCTCTTTGATAAACAAGCGAATAACGGAGAGCTACCATCGCTCCAAAGCCTTCACCAACAAGGAAAACAGGTACTCCGGGATATTTCGTTGAAAAAGAATTAATGAGACATTTAATATCATAAACAAAAGTTAAAACAGTATCAGAATCTCCGCGCTTGCCTTCTGATTTTCCATGACCGCGAAAATCAACAGCATAAAATGAAAGGTTTTTATTCTCGAAATATGATACCATTGAAGAAAAACGATCAGAATGACCGCCTAAGTCATGCAGCAGAACAATAAGAGCCTTTGTTTTATCCGAACGCCAGGCTGAATAATAAAGTTTTGTCGCGTTTTTTCCGCTATATAAACCGTTTTCAATAAGATATCCAGCCATTCAATTCCTCCGGAACAAGATTAAATCTCATCCCTATAAAATGTGAAAGACTATATTTCTTTTTGTAAATAACTATTTACTAAAATAGATTTTTTTTACAAAAAAACTAAGATCAGCTGAATTTTTTGGATATCTCTCTTAATAAAATATCAAGTTGAAATGGTTTCGGAATATAAAGGTCAACGAAATCTTCACCCGATTTAATGCTTAAGTTCCATCCTGAAAAAAGAACAGTAATAGCAGAAGGCATTAGTTTTTTAACTTCAGCAAGTAATTCAAGTCCCGTTTTCCCCGGAATACCATAATCGGATATCACCAAATCAAACTTCTGCAGACCCATCTCTTTCTCAGCAGAAAAACTATCAACACACAGAGTAACTCTGTTTCCGGTATTGTCAAAAAGCTCACGAAGAACTTCGCGTAAAGCGGCTTCATCTTCAACAACAAGAACATCCAGATCACGAAGACGGTGTACTTCATCCTTCGAAGACAAAATTGCCTCTTTCGAAATCATTTTAGCCGGTATAGAAACCTTGATCGATATGCTGTCTGCAGATTCTTCTTCAATTACACGAAGATGCGCAAGTTCTGCCAATCTGCGTATTTCAATATCCGATAAATATTCATTTTCATATCCGTGACTTTTCTTTTTGGCAGATACAGAAAAAATATAATCCGTGCTCTGACGAATATCGACCTCAATTTCACCGTCCTGCTCTATATAATTAGCTAATCGGAAAATCATCGACACGAATATCTCACGCAAAAGCTTAATGTTTCCGGTTATTACACCCTTCACAAAAAAATGTTTTGAGATTTTTACATCACGTATCTTATCACGCTCTTCGACTTTAAACTGCATTTTTGAAAATTCTACGGCATCATCTATCAGCGAAAGAATTTCCTCAGAAGATTCATCTTCATCGTCTGATGTTTCACCAACAAAATCCTGAATACGCTTAATCTGACGGGCTCCGTCATTTGCGGAATCATAAATTGATTTTAATCCGTCCAAAAGAACATCTTTTTCAGTCTGCTGCATCATCATCTGCGACCGGTTCATAACTATATTCATTATATTGCTGAAGGAATGCAAAAGACCTTCAAACATATCACCGAGAATATTTTCACGGTTCTTACTCGTTAACCGTTTTTCAAGATTACTGATGGCAGTTGTGTCCTCGAAAAGAATTTCAACCGCGACAATCCGTCTCTCGCTCATTATGCTGTAAAATACCGCATTGGCGTATTTTTTTTCATTCTTGCGTGTAACGATCTTAATATCATTAAGGCGCTTAAAAACAGATAATCCGCCAAGAACATCTTTAACGGAATTTTTAATACGTTCGGCGTCATAAGCTGTAAAAATTTCATAGAACTTGGAAGAATCCGAAAAAAGTTCATTTTTCGGAAATCCGGTAATTCTCTCAACTGACGAACTTACCATTGTAATTTCGCCTTCTGAATTTAACCGAACAATCGGAAAAGGAGAAAACTCAAATAGGTTCTGGTTATCAGAGGAAAGAGGGTCGGACATAACGGACTGATCAAAAGAAACAGCTCTGTCATCAACGCGTTTGAAGAAAGCAAGAATACCCGGAAGACAACTGTCCAGACTCATCGGATATAGATAAATCTCTACAGGAATCTGCGTGTTATCAGCTCCTTTTAATACCGCAAAACAACGGGTATCCACACCGGAAAGCGCCTTATGATATGAAAGCGCAATCTGTCTGCGGTACTCGCTGTATAGCGGATGCGAAACATCGAGAGCTATTGAATTCTCATTATCTGAATCGGATGAAAATATTTCAGAAAATACGGTGTTTTTAAAAATGAGATCTCCGGAAATGCTTAATACGCATACCGGAAATTTCAATTTATCAAAAATCTCGTATCCCACAATAATGCCGCCGTTAGTTAACTGTTCTGCAGTTTATTATAAACTTTTTCTTTGCCGGAATATCAAAGTCACCGAGATCCTTTTCGCTTATTACTGCAGAATTGGCATAAAACTTAACTTTAACATTATGTTTGCCCGGGTCAATTCCGGCAAGTGCAAGCTGAAAATTTGCCGGCAAAGTACTCCAGCAACGAAGATCCGGTTCAATCTGCATAACTAAACCAGCTCCGACAATTCCGCCTGTAATTGCCCCGATTAAACCGGCAACACCCTTTGTCTTCTTACTTGACTTAGCAATTTCTTTCGCAATTTTACCGGCAATAACCGCAGTAATCGCTTTAACAACAATTCCGGCCGCTACTTTTGTTTTTATTGTAGTATATTTCTCTTCAAGAGTTTTCAAAGAAGTATCTGCAATATTTTCAAGCATATAAGAGCGGGCTTTTTCTACTCCGTCAATTTCCAGAGTCAGATAGTCAGATTTAGCTGACCGGCGCTGATATCTAGGAATTGGATTATCAACTGTTGCAAGTACGGCAAGAATTGCTGCAAAAGTAACACCCTCTTTAGTCTTAAGAGATGCGGAATCAAACGCAAGACGCAAAGCTATACGCATAGATTCATCATCCAGAATTTTTCCGCGTGAAACCTTTATCGGAGACATTCCGTTCTGGAAAATAACGACGACCTGAGACGGTGAATCCGCATGGTAGCCGAACTTGGCTTTCCACGCCTGATACTCATCATCATACTTCAATTTTCCGGATAAACGCACAAGATCCCTTCTTACCAGAGGATTTGAAGGATCAAGCTGATAAATCTGCTTCATTTCAATATAGGCATACTCAAGATCATCTGTATCATTTGAAGCATCAGCAACAGCCTCGAATGCCACGGCGGTTAGATATTTTGCCATTATATTCTGTTTGAACTGGTTTAAACCTTCCGACTTAAAAGAAGTAAGAAGATCGTTAACCCGCTTAAATTCAACTCTCGCGGAATCATTCTGATCAAGCATCAGAAAATTCATGCCCGCGTACATATGAATCAGAACCCGCTCAAAATCCTCACCGCGGTAGTTCGTTTTTGTATCATTCGTAAGCAGCGCAACAGATTCCTGCGAAATACTTATTGGTATTTTTTTCGCGAGTTCGCCCGCTGCAAGAAAAAGCTTATTGCTGTTTTCGTAATCAAACGCAACATTAAGCATAGTACCGCATTCCATCTGGGCAAGCAGCTGATCCCTTCCGGATGAATTTGCCGAAGGGAGAAGCTTTCTTGCTGCATCCTTAAACTTCATCTGATTAAAAAGCTTGTTAGCCTCAACAATATCTTTATGAAACTGCGTACTGCAGGAAAATAAACAAATAACCATGGCAAACATAAAAAATCTTGATATCTTCAGCATAATAAATCTCCTCTGATTACCCTTGTACTAAAAGGAAATTTTAGTATTTTTGCTGGTTTTAAGAAATTCTTTCTGTTCCTGCCACATAATAATTCCTGTTTTGAGATTATAAAGCTTCAGAGTAACAACAAGATACTGAATATTTTTCCCTTTAACTGTTCTTACATTATCACGGACGTCTCCGGTTAAATACATATTAGGGGATTTCAAATAACCCATTGGAACTGCACTGTCCGGATCAATCATGCCGCTCATTCCTTTTTCCATTTCTTCAAGTGCTTCAGCTGTCAACGAATCATCAACAAAAGAAATTCTTTTTTTGATAAGCTGAGTAACAATTTCTTCAGAAATCATTTTAGTATCGATATGTTCAGATGTTTTGTTCTGGAATTTTTTTACCTGAAGAAACGCAGGCTGTTTCCACTCGTCTTTGAGATAAGAATAAATCGAACCGACCATCATTGAAGTGGTCATTTTAATCTCTTTCGGACCCCATTCTGCCGAACCTTTATCCTTGCTGGCGTCTCCGTATTCAACCGTTGAACCGCAAGCAGAAAAAATCATAGAAATAAACAGAATCGAAGCGAATGCAGCAATCTTTTTCATATCATAACCCCTTGAAATATTATTAAAAACTTATTATTAACCCGAAATCATCAGGCATTTCTTCAGTAACAGAAAGCTAAACTTTGTTACTATTAATGTCAACAAACAATTTGGAAGGATAAAAAGTGTTAATTTTATACAAAATCAGGCATTATGACTGATAGCGTCTATTACTAAAGTAAGATATTCTTTCATTCCAGGGGAAAAAAACAAAGGATGAAACTCTTCAAGATCAATATTCTTCATATAAACATTTTTCCCATCGTAATAAAGCGATTCAGCACATGTAAGCTTTCCTGACAATACCGATATAAAGTCATTAAGCCGGATAAAGCAAACAGCTTCGACCTCACCGTCCGAAAAAGAGTAATTATTAATTTCAATATCCGAATTCATTATCCAGATGTGCTGAAACTCACGGTGAAATAAATCTATTTGAGGTATTATTTCTTCATAACGGAAATATCCCAAATCAGTAAGTTCTTCATCATGAACATCAATACCTAATTCTTCTGATGCCTCTTTCTGAATCTTACCGCTGTTCAGGCCAAAAGGCACATGTCCTCCGACAGATATATCAAGTACAGAAGGATAAAGATCTTTTTGACTGGAGCGCTTTTGCAGAAGTATCCATATATCTCCGGCAATGATTTTATAAATCCAAAGATGAACACCCTCGTGAGGAATTCCCTCCCTGTGGGCTACAAACCTATCTACAGGTTTCCCAAGCGGCTTTCCTGTCAACCAATCCCATTCTTCAATAAATTCCTGTTTTGTTTTTGCAGTCACATCAATCTCTTTGGAATAATTATAAACAACGCAGATACCGGTGCAAACAAAAAAAGCGGGGAAATCCCCGCTTTTTTAACCCGCAAGAAGTTCAATTTTTCTAGGTTTAACTTCTTCTCTTTTTTTCATAGTCACTGCGAGAACACCATTTTCATATTTCGCCGTAACACCGTTCGGTTCAATATCCGCCCCTAAAGTGAACCCTCTGTAATAATCCCCGCCGGAAAACTCTCTGTATTTAATCGCCTCGTTAGAATTTATTTCTTCAGAGAATTTTCCTTCAATTTCAAGTTTTCCTTCACTTAGAGTGATGGAAATATTTTCTCGCTTTACTCCAGGCATATCAAGCTTTATGCTGTATTCATTATCATTCTCAGTAATATCAGCAGCCGGAGATATTTTTCTATTAACTAATTTTTCACTCATATTTCCTCCTTAAAGAATCTCGATCTTTTTAGGTTTGGCTGCTTCACTCTTTGAAAGCTCAACAGTCAAAATGCCGTCGCTGAGTTTGGCACTCATTTTATCCCTATCAAGCTGATAAGGAAGCTTAACAGTCTTTTTGAATGCTCCGGAAGCGCGTTCACGGCGAAGATATCTGCCTGATATCTCTTCACTCTTAGGCGCAGCTTTGATAACTAGATAATTATCAACAACTTCCAATGAAATATCTTCACTAGTCATACCGGGAACAACAGCTCTGACCACTATCGCATCCTCTTTTTCATAAACATTGGTCAAAGGCCTTTCACGGTAAACCGATTCATCAGTTACTGCCGAATCAAAAGCTTTAACCAGATCATTAATCATACTGTAAACAGGATACATACTTACCTCCTCAATTTATCATTATTCTTGTTTTATTTTCTTCTTTTTCAGTTTTAGGAATTACCAATTCCAAAACCCCGTTTTTAAACTCAGCTTTTATCTCTTCTGCCTTAACAGATTCCGGAACGCGGAATCTTCTTACAAATTCGCCTGAGCTCCTTTCGTGAACATGATATTCACCTTCCTCATGTTCCTTTTCACTTGAACGTTTAGCTGATACTGTAAGAAAACCGTTCTCAATGCTAACATCCAAGTCCTCTTTTTTAACGCCCGGAAGATCAGCTTTAAGAGTAAAAGATTCTTTGTTTTCAACCAGATCAACATTGAAAAGTTTTTCTTCCGCCTTAAAATAATCAGGCAAACTCCAGAAGTCATCGAATAGTTTTTCGATCGGAGTTTCGTGTTTTGTTATGTTCCACATAATGACCTCCTTATTTATATATTACTGTTAGCACTCATATTTATCGAGTGCTAACAGTAATATATTTAAAGATAAAGAAATCGTCAACATCGGAATTGATTTTTTTCGTTTTTTTATTAAATAAATGAATCGGGGAAAATCGGTAGAAAAAATAATAAAATGAATTTATATTATTTACCGCGATAAAGCTCTTCTATCTGTTTTACTACATATTTTTTTGCTTCTTCGCGGGATAGCTGAGACTTGAAACCGGCCGCGTTTTTATGCCCGCCGCCGCCGTTGGAAATAGCAATTCCGGACACATCGAGATCGCCCTTCGTTCTCATGCTGACTTTGAGAGGGCCTTCTACATCCTGTTTCAAAAGAACCGACACCTGCACCTCGGCAACAGAAAGAGGAAGATTGATGCTGGTCTCTCCCTGTGAAAAATCCGCACCCGTCTCCTTCAGCATCTCGGGAGCAAGATGCATCAAAATCATCTTTCCGCCAAGATAAACTTCAACCGTTGAAAGGATTTTTGACTTCAACAGAAATGCAGAAAGCTCATTATTATCAAAAATTCTTTCATGAATTTCAAAAGGTTTTATTCCGGTAGAAAGAAGCTTGGCTACGGCAAGATGAGTGCGCGGCGTGGTCTTTTTGTATTTAAATCCGCCGGTATCAAAAAGCAGTCCGGTATATAAAGCCTGAGCAGCTTTTCTTGTAAAATCATGGCGGTAGTGATCCATTATAAAAAAAACAATCTCGCTGGCACTCGAGGCTTCAACCATGACAAAATGCGTATCAATATAGTCTTCACCGCCTTCATGGTGATCTATAATAAATATTTCATTTACATGCGGAGATAAAAGAGTGTACGCTGCACCGGTATTTACAAAATTATTTGTATCAAGAACTATAACCGAATATTCAGAAATATCATCCGGCAGAGAAAAATCCGATGCAATATTAATGACCGAATCCACATCAAGAAAACAAAGTTTGTCAGGCGTCGGATCACCATTTATCACAAAAGATTTTGTTCCGAGAGAATCCAAAAGCTCCTTAAGGGCGATTTCCGCACCTATCCCGTCGGCATCCGGAGATTCATGTGTCGTAATTATTATCTTCTTGTTTTTTTCAAAAAACTGAACTACATTATCCAGGCCGCTATTCATGCTTCTCCGTGTTTATTATTTCAGTAATGGATATCCCATCTCCTCACGTATTTGAACAAATCTTTCTGCGCATTTTCTTGCCATGTTTCTGACTCTGGTGATATAGCCGACCCTTTCCGTTACAGAAATAGCTCCTGCTGCATCAAGCATATTAAAAGCATGCGAACATTTCAGTACAAAATCATAAGCAGGAAGGACAACTTTCGGCTCTTTATCTAAAATTGAACTGCATTCCTTTTCAAAAAGATCGAAAAGCTGAAAATACATCTTGGGGTCACTCATACTGAAGTTGTAATGCGAAAATTCGTATTCACTTCTAAAGTGGACATCCCTGTAGTAAATATGATCATTCCATTTAATATCAAAAACACTGTTAACGCCCTGAAGGTACATGCAAATTCTTTCCAGACCGTAAGTTATTTCAACCGGAATCGGACTAAGCTCAATGCTTCCGCACTGCTGAAAATAAGTAAACTGTGTAATTTCCATTCCGTCAAGCCAGACTTCCCAGCCAAGGCCGGCAGCGCCAAGCGTCGGTGACTCCCAGTCGTCTTCAACAAAACGCACATCATGCTCATTCAAATTCAACCCCAGATAACGGAGTGAATCAAGATATAAATCCTGTATATCTGACGGTGAAGGTTTCATTATTACCTGATACTGATAATAGTGCTGAAGCCGGTTTGGATTCTCGCCGTATCTTCCGTCAGTAGGTCTGCGGGAAGGCTCAACATAACACACATTCCACGGCTCAGGACCAAGAGCACGAAGGAATGTGCCCGGATTAAATGTTCCGGCTCCTACTTCCAAATCGTATCCCTGGATAACTATGCATCCTTTTGAGCTCCAATATTCATTAAGTTTTGCAATAAGATTTTGAAAATGCATTTTTGAATCCTGATTATTTCAAATTTTCGATATTCTTCATCTGAGTATTATATGCGTCTATTAAAATATCATGAAGTTTCTTAAAATTATTAGCATCTGTCAGATTAAAGTAAGAAAGAACATCTTCATCCACTATCTCAAAACGGTATTTACCTATTTCGGCTTCGCAAAAAACATGAGCCAGATAAACAGTATAGTTGAGGGACTTGTTTTTTTCGCTCACCATATGAGGCTTGCGGTGATATTCAATCGCTTCCGAAAGGTCATCATCAAAATGCCAGCGCTTGACAATCAGACTGCCGAGGGTTGAAATGCTGACACCTAATGCAATTTCCTCAAGAATATCAACTTCCGTCTGGGTTTTATTTCTTGTAATTTCTCCAAGCTTTTGCGCTGTTTCTTTTTTGATTGAAAGAAGCAGTATTCTTCCGATTTTGGAAAGCAACGCAGCAAGATAGGCTTTTTCTGCGATTTTAGCATTTTTCAGCTGGATTGCTATTTTATATGCATAGAAAGCTTTTTTATAGGACTCCATCCAAAGATATTTAAATTCCTTGAAATGATTATTAACTATCTCATCAACACCGCTTGCCATTGCTATGGACTGTATTCCGTTTAATCCGATTAAAACAGAAGCTTCTTCTATAGAGGATATTTTTTTTGATGTTATATATCCGGCAGAATTAGCAAGCTTCAAAATAGAAGCGGACAAACCAGGGTCGCGTTTAACAAAATCCGATATGTGTTTAATCGTAACATCTGGATTTTTGCACATATCTATCAGAAGTCTTGAATTTTCAGGGAAAGCCGGAACATTTTCAACAGCATTATTGATTTCTTGTGCGATTTTTCCGCGTATTTCCGCAGAATCGTCTCTTCTGCTTAAAGCAAGTGAAAAGATAGTAGAATTATCCTTTCGGTGCACCATAAACTTATTCGCATCAAATCCGGCATTACGGAAAACCATGGAAGCCATGATTAAACCCAAACCGGCACCTTCTGAATCATCCAGAGTATCTCCGAAAGCCTCGGAAATATTAGAATAATGCTTCGCTTTTTCAATCCTCGAATTTATTCTTTCAATTTCTTCAGGAACTATTGGAGTATTGTTCCAGACCGAAATTATATAATCAGAGTTTCGGTTTTCGAAATAAATTCTGACTCTATAATCCGATGACTGCAATGCCATCATAAGCTCCCCGTCAGGCCGGAGAACAGAGGAACTGAATGAATTCATTCCTTCACTATAATCTTTTTTAATATCCAGATTCATTCTCTGGAAAAAAAGACGTTTAGCATTAGCTTTAACCGCATTATTGATTAATTCTTTCAAAATAGTTATCAGAACATCACGCGAGTATAAAAGATCGGAATGAGAAAGAAAACGGCGCAGAATACGAAGAAAGCAGGCCTCGGCATCAGCATCAAAAACCTGAAACTCCAGATAAAATAACTTTCCCTCGGTAATCGCGAGAGTATAATCTTCTGCTGAAATAAGTGCTTTCATATTTAACCGCCTGACAACACTAAATATGCAATAAGAATATCTCAAGCAATATTTTATAAGCATATCTGCTCAATTATTTGAGTTGACAAAGTGTCTTAATATCGGATTAAATAACACAGTTTATTGTTTATTTCACTGCACTGGGCATATTTATTGCAGTCCGGTATTTGTTACATTCGGAGAAATTATGAAGAGTAAGCATGATTTCCCGTCCCTGAACTCAAAACAGGCAGACGGGATCAGACCTAATGGAATACCCTACAAAGTTCTTGTTGTTGAAGATCAGGAATTCCAGCGCAAGCAAATTAGACAAATTCTTGAATCAGAAAAATATGAAGTAATCGCCGATGTTGCAAACGGACGCGATGCCTTGAAAATTATTGAAAAGCTGGGCGGAAAAATAGATCTTATCACGACTGATCTTGATATGCCTATTCTTGACGGATATGCCCTTCTTTTTGAACTTAAAAATAATCTCAAATATCCGATTAAAGTAGTTTTTATAAGCGATGAAACAACTAAAGGCGTCGTTGAAGATTTAGTGAAAATGGGCGCACTTGATTTCATTCTCAAACCTCTTCAGCGTCAAAGACTGCTGGAACGAATCAAACTTGCGGTAAACAGGTAGTATGTCTGAAAAAGAAGATAAAGTAAATTTAGCCGATCAGGTTAAAAGGATAGATATAGCGCTTTACTATGTTGGAAACGACATGGTTAAAGCCAAGCAAATGGCAGCCGGATCTTATAAAGATGCCGTAGCAATGAAGGGAGTATTTTCTTCATCGTCATTATACGGAGTTTTTCTTATTTTTTTCAATAAAACTTACAACCGAATAATTGACTCACTTTTTGTCATTTCTCCGGATTATACAATAAACAGCCTAAACAATCATCAGGATTGGCGTACTTTTGAAAAAGATATGATTACAGCCCGACAGAAGAGCGAAAATGCACGGGCATCTTCAGACATAAAGGATAAAGTTGAACGCAGCTTTACCGGCTCTTTATGTGTTGAGCTAGGAAGACTGCTTGAACGAAATGATGAAGTGCAGGCTCAGCATATAGTTCAAAAAATTCTTACTGAGTCTACCGGATTCAAACGTGTCGAATTAAAGCTTCTGTTTCAGGAGACATCTTCTCTTGATATTGAACTGGATTCTCAATCTTCACGCAAAATGGACTCAAAGGCTGCTGCACAGGAAAATAAAGTTTCTGAGAAAATCAGCCCGGAAGCTCCGCTTGACGAACCTCAGATCGGCAAAGACGGCGTAAAACTTATTATTAAAGGAGCTCTTAATCTTTCACCGATTAAGGGAAAACATATTTCATCAATTGTTCAAGGCGACAAAGTGATGATAACCCTTCTGGAAGAAAATAACCAGACTATACAGATCGCTCAGGCCTTTAAAGCTTATGATGCTGAAAAAAAGAAAATAATGCCGCTTCCCGCAAGAATAACAACAATAAAATTCATAGACGGTGTCGGTTATAAAATTTTCGCACTAATCGCGAAGGGTGTTTATACTGCCGTAATAGAAGAAGAAACCAACATTAAAGTAGCTCTTGATCCGGTATATGCTGTAGCTCTCGGAGAAAAGACAGAGAAAAGTGAAGGCAAGGGAATAGGTCTCCCTGCTATAATAAGTTTGGTTGCAGTTCTTTTAGCCCTTATTGCCGTTATAGTTTTTATTGTACTATAAAAACAGAAAAATGCTTTTACAGCCTTACAGGAATTCCTCTTTCCGCGAGATATTCCTTAACCTGTTTAATAGAAAATTCACGGTAATGAAATATTGATGCCGCTAACACCGCATCAGCCTTCCCTTCTGCAAATCCATTATATAGATCTTCCATATTCCCGACTCCCCCCGAAGCAATAACAGGAATTTTAACAGCTTCTGATACGGCTCTCGTAAGAGCAAGGTCATATCCAATTTTAGTTCCGTCTCTGTCCATGCTCGTTAAAAGAATTTCACCGGCTCCAAGATCTTCGGCCTTTTTTGCCCAATCAACAGCATCAAGTTCTGTCGGAACCCTTCCGCCATTAAGAAAAACAGTCCATCCGCCTCGATCATTTTGTTTAGCGTCAATAGCAACGACGATACACTGAGCACCGAAAAGCTTTGCAGAATCCTCAATAATCGAAGGATTTTTCACGGCCGCGCTGTTCATAGATGCTTTATCTGCCCCGTTCTCAAGAATGAGTCTCACGTCTTCCGCACTGCGTATTCCGCCCCCGACACAGAATGGGATGTGAACGGTTTCAGCAACCTGCTTGACCATATTTAATATGATGTTTCGGTTGTCCGAAGATGCTGTTATATCAAGAAAAACCAGTTCATCCGCACCTTCCCGATCATAAAAATAACCGTTTTCAACAGGATCACCGGCATCGGAAAGATTTAAAAAATTTACGCCTTTTACGACTCGACCGTCTTTGACGTCAAGACACGGAATGATTCTCTTTGCAAGCATATGAACCTCTTCGACATTGATAAAGCTGAGTATTAATTGGGCAAGAAAAATATTCCCCCGTGCGGAATGAAACACACGGGGGATAAAAGAAAAGGAGAAAAGCAATAAATCGGCTATCTCTCACGGATTAGACAAATTGGAAATAAATTGTTACAAAAAAATTATTTATCCCTTGTTAGATTATATTCCAGAAGTTTATAAATCATGTCTTTATAATTATCAGCAACATTCATGGATTTAATCAGATCCGAACATTCCTCTGAAAGTTTTTTCTTGATCAATTCAATTTTTTCGCGAACGCCTTTATTCTCGATAATATTTCTGAGATAAATAATATCTTCAATTTTCGCGGTTTCCTTCCCGAAAAATGAAAATATCTTTTCACTTTCATCAGGCTGCAATAAAGGGAAGAGTTCCGTCATAAATATTGTCATTTTGCCTTCACGGACATCAGAACCGGCAACTTTACCGATTTTATCAGACTCACCGAAAAGACCTAGTTCATCATCCCTGATTTGAAAAATTATTCCGAGCTTAATCCCGATACTGAAAAGAATTTCAGCGTTGACGGTATCGCCAGAGATGAGAGCACCAACCTTCAAAGGAAGTGAAAAAGTATAACGCGAAGTTTTATAGGTATATAGATCTATGACATCTTTTGTCTCAGGTATTTTTTGAGAAACACCGAAATAAATATCCTGCATCTGTCCAAATCCGACAAGTGTCATTTCACGAAAAAATAATTCCATAACGGAATTTTTTACATTATTATCAAATGTCTCATCAAGCAAAAGACCTAATGCAAGAAAAATCGCAACATCTCCCGCGCAAATTCCCATTGATGCGCCGAAATGTTCAGCCTGATCAGCCGGAATATCCGGAAGCATTAGGGAATATTGATGAAATATAGAAGGATTTCCTCTTCTGAACTTATCTCTGTCCATAATATCATCATGAATCAGATGATATGACTGCAATAGTTCAATCGCCGCAGCAGAACGAAGTGCATAGTTCTGATTCTTATTTCCGCACATTTCATGAGCGAAAAGAATAAGCGCACCCCGTATCATTTTTCCGTCTTTGGTAAAAGAATTTACACGTTCAGAAACATCTTTTCCCCAAGTATTGACAGCAGACAATTCGCTCGATTTTTGGAGTAAATAGTCCTCAATAAATTTCGAAATTAGTGTTTTTCTTTCGTTAATGTACGAAAACATTTTACCTCATTGGCGATCAGCGTCTTCAATATTCTAAAACGTGACGGCTTAACTTTTTTTTCATAAACTATCATCGGAGTTTTTTCAATTTGTGATGCCGTCCAGAGATACATGTCTGCGGCGGTTTTTATAGGAACAAGATAACGTTTTGGAATATATTGATAACCATCTTCTGCAGATTTCTGCCATTGCTTATAAAGCAGAGAATACCGGCGAATAAATGTTTTAAACATATCCTTATTATTTAAAGCAAATGAATAATCAAGAGACTTCATTTGCGCATCTAAAGGCAGATATGATCTTCCGAATGTATTATCTTCAGCAATATCTCTTATAAAATTAATCATCTGCATTGCTCTTCCGAGCATTTTAGCATGCTTATCGGCTCTTTTAGGTAAATCAAGAATTCTTGCCATAAAAAGACCGATCACTTCAGCTGAACCAAAAATATAATGAAGAGTCTCATCTATCGATTTATACTTTTTCTTTGTTAAATCAAGCTCCATCGATTCCAAAAAAGCCGAAACCCACTCTGCTTTAAATTTCTTTCTATAAAAGAGATCAATAAAATTATCAACAATTTCATTTCCGGATTTTCTGCCGTTTTTCAGGGATTCGAGATATAATTTCTTAAACCTGTAAAATTCGTTTTTTCTTTGTGGAACGGAATCGACTAAATCATCAGCAGTCCGGACAAATGCGTATAGAGAAAACACATCACGCCGTACTTTCGGCGGAAAAAACAAGCTTGCCGTAAAATACGTCTTGCTCCCTTTTCTGAATATTTTAACATTACCGGACATACTCTCGAAAAATAATTATATAAGGCTTATGTCAAAAAGTTTTTAATTTTTTTACTATATTTATAAATCTTAATAGAGATGCTTATGCTTGACTTTTACGACTTATAGCTTCAAATAATTATTCTAAAGGATAAAACAATGCAGAAACAAGATATTTACGACATCTTCTGTTCAGTGTCAAACCGCAATGAAATGATCAAACTTATAAATGAGCTTCTTACAAAATCCGAAATAAGCGACCTGACTTTAAGATGGAATCTGCTATGCATGCTAAATGAAGGCCTCAGCCAGAGAGAAATCGCTGCAAAACTCGGGGTAAGTCTTTGTAAAATAACAAGAGGTGCAAAAATATTAAAAGACGACAAAGGTGTAGTAAAAAAAATATTCGATCAAAATAACAAACAGAAGGCATAAAAAAAGACCGGCTCAATGCCGGTCTTTTTTTATTGAAACTTATAGTTCTTTTAAACCAGAGCTTTTCTTTTTGGCAGCTTTCGCTCCCGGAGTCATATCAACAATACCTTTGATGTCTATGTCAGCACTTGCATTTGCATCTGCAGCCTGCTGTTTATAGGCCATTTCGAATATATTGTCTTTGTTATCAGGAAGAGAGAAAGACTGATCGATATCCGATCTAACGGTAGATCTTCTTCTCTTAAACTGAGCAAATGCAGCATCCTGGAATCCTCTTGAAACTCCATAAAGGAATTCATTAAGCATGTTCGCCATACCTTTAAGCATAAAAAGCTTACGTTTAATGGTAGTTACGTTCATGTCAAGAATCAGACCCGGCTGGATGTGATGCGGATTTACCTGATATGTGAATTCATGAAAACGTTTTGAAACAAAATTGATTCTTTCATCAAGAACAACTCTTTCAATAGGATTCTGATATCCATGCATCTTCTGAAGAAGATCCTTATTTCTCTTAATTTTATTCTTAAGATACTTGATTCTGTCTTCATAAGTTCTGTTGTTCTTTTCAACGAAAGAGTTTTCGTTGTAGAAATCGCCGATATCTTCAGTAGCAACATATGCTCCATCAAGTTTTTCAGCTTCTTTCTTTCTGAGCCAGTCTCTGCTCATGAGACGTTTTGAAAGATCATCAAAGTCTTTAAGAGAACGGAATCTCTTACTTGACTGATAATGAGCCTCAGTAACGTCGGCAAGCATATGAATCTCTCTAGTGAAAGCATCCATCTGTCTGTCATACTCGCGAACCATCTCTCTGAGCTGATTCTGATCGTAGAATGCAAGTTTAATATCGTATCTTTCATCAGGAAGAACCTGTTTGTCGATTTCTTCATACTCTCTGATGAGACACACGCGGGCATTCTTCATGTTATCGCAAACCTGATACCCGAGTTTAGAAGTATCAAGAATCGAAGTAATCGCGTTAACAGCAGTATTATAACCTCTGTTACGGATATTTTCTTCATCGATAATGTGCTTGATGTTCTCGCGGATATTAAGAGGGTCATAATCCTCAAGATCAATCTGCGCACGAAGACCTTCGATCTTATCAAGGAATTTCTTCGCAAGAATGGTATATCTCTTGGATTTTTCGTCATCTTTGATATCATCAGTAAAGTTTTCAACTTTTTTGATTTTTTCAAACATAACTTCAGAACCCGAAAGCTCCTTAGCACCCTGATCAACAAGTTCTTCTTTAAGCTCCTCAATCTGACGGTCGATAAGTTCCTGAATGTGCTTCTGGATCGCGTCTTTTAGAAGAGATTCTACTGTAACCTGATAATGATAAATTGGGCTTATAAGTTCACTGTCGAGAATGTTTATGGAAAGTTTTACGTCATAAACATATTTTGGACGGAATTCATTGTCTTTGAATACGCACTTAAGAATTGCATATGCATTCTCACCGCGGATAAACGCACCGACATCAGTTTTCTGACGAAGAATTGCATTTGTTTCGTTTTCAAGATCGTTCATACCTCTCTGGATATGACCCTGCAAGTGACCGAACATGTTTACCATTGATTTTTCAATTTCACCGGTATTAAACTTGTCACCGCCGCCGATCTTATCAAGAAGCTCTACAAGCTCTCTTGGAGTGTAACGAGCAAGACCCTTTGCTTCTTCTTTGTCCACGAAATCACGAACTTTTTTAATAAATTCGTCTTCCATCGTTACAGTGTAACGGTTGAACATATTAACATAGGTCTGGTTGATGTAATTGTAGAGCTTTTCTTTCAATCCGCCCATTACATCTAGTCTTGCTAAAACTTCTTCAGGAAGCTTCTGCTCAACTTCATTAAGCACTTTCTGGGTTGTTTCTTCAAGAATCAAACCCGCTTCCGAAATCTTGTTTCTTCCCTCTTGTACAATCGAGTTTCTGGAACCGACTGCACTAGGCTGTTCCGGATGGACAGCGTTAGGGCTTTTAGGAAACTGGGAAATCGCCATATATTTTCCTCCTTAAATAGGTAAGCTAAAGTAAATAAGCGGATTATCGTAATCCGCTTTTATTTTATGTCAATTACTTCTTTTGTTCATTCTCGAAATAGGTAAACTGATAGCCTCCGGCTATGAAGGTATCGCCTTCACGAAGAAAAACTTCTTTTTTGTTTCCTGCATATTCTACAGGAGTACTGTTATCTTCATCAATTATAACTTTTAGAGCGCCTGAAAACTTTTTGGCTATAAATATCACAGGTTTTCTGTCTGAAAAGTCCATTATTCTGTAACTATCGAGGGCATTACGTCCAACCGTAACCTTTCCTTCTTTAAACTGCCCCAAATCCACCTGCTTAATCTCAGGACGGAAAGTACCAACTTGTTTAAATTCAACAGTACCACGAACTTTTGCCGCATTCTTAGCTATAATTACTATTAAGTAAATCAAAAGAGCCAGAAGAAGGATAGGAATTACCACAAAAAGTAATTTTTTCCATCTTTCAAAACTATTCTGACTATCAATTTCATCAATTTCCGACTGAAGTCCTTCAGAGATAGCCGCATTCGGATCGTCTTTGCCGCCAATTACAGTTGTTTTTGATGCAACATTATCAGCAACATCCTTCGTTATACCTGATAGTTTCGCGTTTTCTTTCGCTTCACCCAGGCTGACGAAATATATAAACCAATCTTTCGGATCGCCTTTTGCGATATCTTTAATATTAAGCTGTTTTGATCTAAGCGCAGGAGGAGGATCATCCAATGCGTCAGTAAGAATTACGATTACAACCTGACGGTCGCCGTTCTGAGAATCAATTTCTTCAGCTTTTTTTACTATAACTGAAAGCATATCCATGGTATAGGTCCAAAAACCTTTCGCTTCAACCATTGATATGTACTTCTTGATCACATCCGTCTTTGCCGCACTGTCAATTTGAACAGTCGGATAAAGCCTTGTAGTCTCATCAAATGTCGCAAATGTAAACGAGTCTCCCTCAATCAGCTTATCCACCTGAGAATTGAGACTGTCTTTTACCTGTGAAAGAATGTTCTGTCCGCCCTGGCCTACCATACTCATCGAAGTATCGAGTACGACAATCATGTCTTTTCCCGAACCTGAAAAACCTTCCGATGAATCAACCGAATCCTTTTTCTCTTTTGAACAGGATGGAAGAAAAGATAGAACCAACAACAGGAGAGCCAATAATTTTAAGTTTTTCACCTGTTACCCCGCCGAATTAATAATATCGCAAAAGCATTATATTTTTTTACATACACGCAGTCACAGTGTCAAGATTAATTCGCATCCTGACACTATAAAAGGCTGAATCTGCCCTTTATAAATCGGCATAATCGGGGGATTATCTCACAAAAGAATCAAAAAACAAGGAATAGATCAATATTCGTTATAATGAACAGCTTCTTTTACATATGATCTTAAATCAAGATCCTTTGCAGTTTTCGATTCAACATATTCGTTTAGAAGAAGAAAAAACCATTTCATTGTATCTTCACCGGTCTCGAGAGCTATAAAACTTCTAGCGCCTTCCCGCCAATTTTTTATTATCAGACCCTTGCCGAGAACCATCATAATATCAAATTCAAACATCGGCTCAACAGAATCTTTATCATAAATATCAATGACGGCTTCCTTAAGTTCGCTCAAAGAATATGTTGTATGCAATGCGATAATAAACCCCGGGATAAACGCCGGATCTTCCGCGTCCTCGGAATAATGATCTATTTTTTTAATCAGAGCGGCTTTTATCAAAACATCCGTAAGCTGTTTGTGGTTTACTTCTTCAATGACATTAAACGAAGCAGCTGCAAGTTCTGCAGGAACAGCATCATGAAAAATATCATCGATTGCAGAAAATTTCTTTCTAACGGCAATAAAATCAGCTGAATCCGAAATATAACCCGACTGATCAGCGATTTTCTTGGACATAACACAAATTTCCGGAGAAAACATTGAAGCAACAGCATCCATAATGGGCTTATAATCTTTTTTTGCAGGTTTTTTTGCTTTAGAAGGAACAGGCGCGGAAACAGCATCCTTTTTTGAAGGTTTAGTATATGCCTTTAAAAGCTGTTTCTGAAGTTGATTAAAATAAGCACTAAACATCATACCCCCGGCTATACCGCTCAATGACTTTTATCTATTATTGAAAATCTATAATCATAATACGCGTTAAGTCTGTCAATTAATTTTAAAACCTGAAACGTTTGAACATGATGAAAAGAGCAGAGTTATTATCGATAAAAACGGATTGGGTTGCCCGAGAATCGAACTCGGAACCTACTGATTAAGAGTCAGTTGCTCTGCCAGTTGAGCTAGCAACCCGATATGGATATTTCAGCAATACCGGACTTTCTTGTCAACAGCTTTTATTCTTCAAGCCGGCATTAAAATAATGGACTTATATTAGAAACCGGATAAGATTATATAATATTACCGGGAGGCAAGTTCATGCGATTGAAAAAGAACCTTATACTTATACTTATATTCATTCTCCTGTTAGCGGTTTCAGCCGGGACAAAAGAAACATCTTTAAATGCAGCAGGCGGAATGATAATAAAAAAAACAGGACCCGACAGAATTCTCATGCATGCCCAACCTAAGGTCGGAGATTATGCTGTTTATTCCGTTAATGACGGAAAGAGAGTTTATGAAGTGACAACAGAAATTATCTCCGAGAAAAACGGTTTATTCTCCATTAAATCAACAGACGGCACCAATTCTCTTTATATTGTCGCTGATAAAAACGGGTACGTAAAACAATACGGTTCTCCCGAAGGAGGATTTGATATTCCGGAATCTCCTGTTTCATATTTTTCGGACGAAAAAGTTAAAGTTGATTATAACTCAAAAGAATTTGCAACCATACCGTTTTTCTATTCTTGGGAAATATCAGCTGAATCTTCCGGAATTCTTGTAAACGCGGGTTCTTTAATCGCCCAATACTATGTCGCCTACTCCGTTCCTGATGTTAATTTCGGAGCACTGCTGATAAAATGCGAAACTGTTATGCACACAGGTTCTGAGCGAACCATGTTTGCTAAAATCGCCGGTCTCGCATTGATGACGCCGCATTATCTTTTCAAACCGCACTCCACCCTTTCTGCGCTTACAAATCAATCAGATATTTCAGATTTCATATCTACAGCTATAATAGAAGAATCTCAGAAATCCGTAAAACGCAATATGGAAAAACAGGGCATTAAGGCGGATTTTTCGGGAGATGTACTAACAGGAGATTTCGGCATGAAACTTACAGCTTCCTTTACGATGAGGTTGACTTCATACGGAAACAAAAAAAACAAAAAGAGTTGACGGAACAAGCATATTTGGCTATTTTGCCAAATATGAAACATAAAGAGGATTACTACAAACTACGTTCAGAGATAATAAAAGCCATGGCGCACCCCAGCAGGCTTTTCATTATAGAAGAAATTTCTAAAGGCGAAAAGTGCGTCTGTGAACTTACCGATATGATCGGGGCGGATATTTCAACAATTTCAAAACATCTTTCTGTTCTGAAAAAAGCCGGAATTGTCACAGACAGAAAAGAGGGCACCACTGTTTTTTACCGTCTCAGAGTTGAATGTATAATGGACTTCATGAACTGCATCGACAACGTCATGAAATCAAATGCAAAAACAAGCATTAATGCAGCGAGGTGCTGCAAATGATTTTTTTGAATCTATAAATATTTCAAATATAAGGAGGACTTATGAAAGTGATAAAAATTCTCGGAACGGGATGCATGAAATGCGAAAAGCTTGAACAGAGTGCACGTAAGGCAGCCGAAGAACTCGGTATAGAATTTTCGATTGAGAAAGTCAAAGACCTCAACACAATAATGGATTACGGCGTAATGATGACCCCGGCTCTTGTCGTAGACGATGAAGTTAAATCTGTCGGCAAAATTCTTGATCCTGATGAAATAAAAAAATATCTAAAGTAGGAGAAAAACATGAGCTCATGCAATTGCGGAAACGCAAATTTAAGATTAATATATTCATGTTCCGGAGCAGCTGACGTAGGTTCTTTAAGCGACCTTGCGGCAAGAAAACTCCGCGAAGACAAGGTCGGTTCAATGAGCTGTCTTGCCGCAGTCGGAGCCGGGCTTAGCGGGTTCATTGAGTCGGCAAAAGCCGCAGATAAATGCATCACAATCGACGGATGTTCGGTAGCCTGCGCGAAAAAGAATCTTGAAAGTATCGGAGTTTCATCTAAGTCTTTCGTTTTAACGGAAATGGGATACGAAAAAGGAAATACTGCCGTAAATGAAAAAACGGTCAGTGAAGCAGTTTCAAAAATAAAAAATAATATTTGCGGGTAAATAATCATGACTAATATAAGAAAAATAATAATTAGAATATTAATTGTTGCTGTAACCGGCTCATTCGTCTTCTTCATCTCAAATGTTTCTTTTAACGGCTGTTCTTTCTCAAATAATGAAAGCAAATCTAACGGAGATCTCTCTGCAGCCGAGACATCAACAGCTAAGGAAAATTTTGATTTTTCAAAAATACATTTCATTGAACTTGGTGCCGAGTATTGCGCTCCGTGCAGAATGATGAAACCTGTAATGAAACGCGTTGAAGAAACATACAAAGAAAAAGTTGAAGTGATTTTTCACGATATAACTACAAAAGACGGCAAAAAAGCCGCTCAGATTTTCGGGATAAGAGTGATCCCTACTCAGGTTTTCACTGATAAAAACGGAAAAGAATTTTTCCGCCACGAAGGATTCTATCCGTTTGAAGAAATTCAAAAAATGCTGAAAGAGAAAGGAGTCGAATAATGATAGAAACTCTTTTCAATTCGCTTTCGGAAATGCTTTACGGAAATATGTATCTCGCGCTCGCATCAGCTTTCCTATGGGGAATTCTCAGCGTGATTCTTTCTCCGTGTCATATTGCGAGCATTCCGTTAATCGTAGGATTTATCGGCAATCAGGGGACGAGAAAAATATCAAAGAACGCTCTAATATCATCACTTTATTCAGCTGGAATTCTTTTAAGTCTTGTCATAATCGGTTTTGCAACAATTCTTCTCGGACGCATCGCGGGAGATCTCGGAATAATTCCGAATGTAATCGTCTCTGTATTGATGATTACGATTGGACTTTATCTCGCCGGATTTATCAGGCTGAAATTCATGGATAATGCGTGTAAAGTTCCGGCTTTAAAGAAACGCGGTTTATTTGCGGCATTCTCACTAGGCTTAATAATAGGTCTTGCAGTAGGCCCGTGCACTTTCGCGTATCTCGCGCCGGTGCTCGGGATTTCATTCAGCCTCGCAAAGACTAATATTCTTTTTGCGGTTTTGCTGGTTTCAATGTACGCAATAGGTCACTGTCTCGTAATAATCGCTGGCGGAACTTTCATTCCTGCGGTTCAGTCGTTTTTGAACTGGAGCGATAAATCCAAGGGACTTATTATTGTAAAAAAAGTATGCGGAATAATCGTTATTCTTGCGGGCATTTATCTGATGTACAATGCGCTTAGAACATTGTAGGAGAAATCAATATGTCAAAGGTTTTATCAAACAATATTAAACTCATATTATTCACTATAATTTTTGCTGGCGCATATTTTATCCCTTTTGACAACGTGATTGTCTCAGGCGCGGTAACTGAAGCGTTCATAATGCTTTCTGATTACGCGCGCGAACACGTTCTTCTTTGTCTTGTACCGGCGTTTTTCATAGCTGGTGCGATAACAGTTTTTTTAAATCAGCAGGCAGTAATAAAATATCTTGGGCCTAAGTCGAATAAATTTATAGCGTATTCGGTTGCTTCATTTTCAGGTGCTATTTTAGCCGTATGTTCATGTACCGTGCTTCCTCTTTTCAAAGGCATTTACAAAAAAGGCGCCGGACTCGGTCCGGCTGTTTCCTTTCTTTATTCAGGACCGGCGATTAACATTCTCGCTATTGTTTTATCAGCGAAAATTCTGGGATTCAAACTCGGCGCCGCACGCGT
>JAEWVM010000109.1 GCA_023396615.1 Spirochaetota bacterium
AATGTTCCGCGGCAGTTCATTTTGTATCCTGTGGAGATAATTGATTTCTTAAGTAAAAGTCTAAATGAAATCTGAGGTAAGAATGATTTCTGTTTGATTTTATGCAAGAAAAAAAGAAATTAAATTACAGTGACCATTTTTAACGCTATTTAATGAATGTGTAATGCCGAATAAGCTTCGGGAATATTTCTTGACTCATGCGTTGGCTGGAAATGAATTGTAAGTATTCATAATGAAAATGATGTCTTTAATATATGAGGTGATATGAAAAATCTTAAATTGGCTGCACTCGGTGCCGACAAAAAAAGAACAGTTGTGCAGGTAGGCAATGTCAAAATAGGCGAGGATTTTGTTGTAATGGCCGGTCCGTGCGGAGTAGAAAGCGAAGAACAGATGATTAACACGGCTATCGGCGTCAAAGAAGCCGGGGCGCATATAATCAGGGGCGGAGCTTTCAAGCCGAGAACTTCTCCATACGCGTTCCAGGGCCTTGGTCTTAAGGGGCTTAAAATTCTTGCAAAGGCAAGTGAGATAACGGGTCTTCCGGTTATTACCGAAGTCGTCGATCCGCGTGACGTTTCATGGGTATGCGAATATGTCGATATTCTTCAGATCGGTGCCAGAAACATGCAGAACTTTACGCTTCTGCGCGAAGTGGGAAAATCAAATAAGCCGGTTCTTTTGAAACGCGGAATGTACTCAACTCTTGCCGAGTGGCTTAACTGCGCGGAGTATATTCTCGCTGAAGGAAACCCTGATGTTATTCTTTGCGAGCGCGGCATCAGAACTTTTGAAACATATACAAGAAACACTCTTGATCTCAGTATAATTCCTGCTGTAAAGGAATGCACTCATCTTCCGATTATCGTTGATCCGAGCCACGGCACGGGGAAAAAATCACTTATCGAACAGATGTCAATCGCCTCTGTTGCTGCCGGCGCTGACGGACTCGAAATAGAAGTTCATTGCGATCCTTCAAGCGCGAAGAGCGATTCTGATCAGCAGTTGACTATTGACGAGTTTAAGCCTTTGATGGCAAAGCTCAATAAGACTGCAGAATTCATGAAATCGGTGATGTAGCTTGAATGCCGTAAAAGTTTCGTCAAAAAGGGTGAACCGTTCTGTCATTCACGTGGGAGGCGGTTTCGCATCCCTTTCTTCGATGATTGATTTAAAAAAAACAATAATCATAACCGAGACGGAAGTTTTCAGGCTCTACGGAGATAAGTTTCCGTCCGCTCCGCTTATTGTTGCAGAACGGGGAGAAGCCGGCAAGACTATTGATTCAATCATGAATATTTGCGAAAAGCTTCTGTCAATGAACGCCGACCGCAAAAAATTTATTCTCGCAATCGGCGGAGGTGCTCTTACCGACGCGGTTGGTTTTGTCTCTTCAATATTTCTGCGCGGTGTCCGTTTCGGATTTGTGCCGACGACTCTTCTTTCTCAGGTTGACGCGAGTGTCGGCGGAAAAAACGGAATCAACTTCGGCGGTTACAAAAACATGATCGGCACAATAAACCAGCCAGAATTTGTTCTTTGCGATCCTTCATTCTTTAAAACACTTTCTGATGAAGAATATCTTTCAGGACTTGCCGAAGTCATCAAACATGCCGTTATAAAAGATAAAAAGTATTTTGAAAAAATAAAGAATAATAAAGAAATGATTTTGAGTCGTGATGAAAAATTCATGTCCGGGATAGTTCTTCGTTCTGTTGAAATAAAAGCAGGCGTCGTGAGCCGTGATGAAACGGAGCAGGGTGAAAGAAAACTTCTCAATTTCGGGCATACTCTGGGTCACGCAGTTGAGATTCTTGAAAAGCTTCCTCACGGAATTGCCGTCGGTGCGGGCATGAATCTTGCCGCCGAAATATCAAGGCGTTTGGGTTTTCTTTCTGATGATGATTGTGTTAAGATACGCTCTCTTTTGCATTCGTTCGGTTATCCGGCTTCTTCAGCTTCTTCCGCGGATGAGATTAAGCGTCTTGTTATGAAAGACAAGAAGCGTGAAGGAGAAGGCGTTAATTTCGTTCTGCTGAAAGGAATCGGAAAAAGTTTTTACAAAATGATAGATGTAAAAAAACTCGAGGTAATTATAGATGATATGTGTCGCCCTGTCTGACAAGAAGTCGCTTGAAGATATTAATAAATTCAAATTATCCGAGCTTCGTCTTGATATGCTTAAACTTGATGATGCCGAGATCTCGGATGTTTTTTCAAAGAATAAGAATTTGATAGCGACATGCCGTGAAACATATTACAGCAGGGAAGAACGCCTGTTCATCCTGAAAAACGCGGTTTCATCAGGTGCGGCTTATGTTGATGTTGAAATTGAAGCTGATGCTGAATTTAAAAAAGAAATTATACCGCTTGCCAAAAGCAAAAACTGCAAAGTTATTATTTCTTATCATAATTTTGACAATACACCGTCAAAAGAAGATCTTGAAAATATTATCATTGAATCGCTTAAAGACGGCGCGGATATAGTTAAGATTACCACTTTCGCTAATACTCCAGAGGATGCTGCGCGAGTTTTATCTCTTTATTGCGTTAACCGTCCGCGTCCGCTTGTTGCTTTCTGTATGGGAGACGCCGGAAGAATCACCCGCGTTGCATGCGTTAGATTAGGCGCACCATTTACCTATGCATCATATTCACACGCAACTCAAACTGCGAACGGTCAGATATATTACGAAGACATGAGGTATATTTTTGACCGCATTTAAATTATACGCTGTATGCGGAAATCCTGTACTTCACAGCAAATCGCCTGATATTTACAACATGCTGTTCAAAAAAAACGGCATTGATTCATGTTATATACGCGTGCGGCCTGAAAGCGCTTCTGAAGCTCTTTCAATTTATGATTCACTCGGATTTTCCGGAATGAATGTTACAGCGCCTTTCAAAGAAGATTTTTCTAATCTTCTTTCAGCAAAAGATGAAAACGTAATTCATACAGAAGCTGTAAACACAATTGCCGGAAGCGCAAAATCCGCTTACAATACGGATATTTACGGAGTAGAATCGACTCTTCGAATCAAATCCGCTGTAGCGGGAATGAAGGCTGTTGTGCTCGGCGCCGGCGGTGCGGCAAAAGCCGCTGTATGCGCATTGAAAAATATCGGCGCCGATATCACTGTAATCAACCGTACAGAAGAAAAGGCTGAGCTTATTGCTGAGAAGTATTCGGTTAAGCATGCTCCTTTTTCAGAATTAAAAAAAGAAATCGAATCATGCGCTATTTTAGTTTCGACTCTTCCGGCATCGGCTTCAGCTTTTGCGGGAGACTACATACATTCAGGCATGATAGTTCTGGATGCAATATATAAGGATTCATCGCTTGAAGCTGCAGCCTTAAGCCGCGGTGCGAAGTTCGCCAAGGGGATTGACTGGCTTATTAATCAGGGCATAAAATCTTTTGAAATTTATACGGGAATGCAGGCTTCGTTCGAAGAAACTGCTTCTTCGTTTAATCCGGAAAACGTACTCGGCAAAAAAGAAAGAATTGCATTAATAGGATTCATGGGTTCAGGTAAATCAACTGTCGGTAAAATTCTTGCGGAAAAAACCGGAAGAGATTTTTATGATATCGACGGGCTTATTGAGAAAAAAGCCGGAATGAGCATAAATGAAATATTTTCAACTTCCGGTGCCGATTACTTCAGAAACCTTGAAAGCGAAGTGCTGGCTGAAGTTCTGAAATTTAAAAATTCAGTAATTTCGTGCGGCGGAGGAATCATTCTGCGGAAAGAAAATGTTTCATTGCTTAAAGAATCGGCCGTAACTGTCTGGCTTTATGCTTCGATTGCTTCATCCGTCAAAAGGCTGGATACATCAAGGCCTCTTCTCAATGTGGATGATCCGGCATCACGTGCGAAGGAACTTTTTTCAGAAAGAAAAAAACTTTATGCCTCGGCGTGCGATCTATTGGTTTCAAACGAAAATAAAACTGCTGAAAAATGCGCGGAAATAATATATGAAGAAATACGTTAAGATATCATCTGTAAAAGGCTCAATGCGCATATCCGCTTCCAAAAGCGCCGCTCAAAGAGCTGTGGCCTGCGCGCTTCTTGCGAATGGCGAATCAGTCATAAAAAATATTGATATATGCGACGATATTGAAGCTGCCGTTAGAGCTGCAACTGCTTTAGGAGCAAAATTCAACTGGAACGGTTCGTCACTGGAAGTAACGGGCGGACTTAAAAAAACCGATGCATCGATAGACTGCGGTGAAGCGGGTCTTTCAATGAGAATGTTCGCGCCGATCGCATCTTTGCTTTCTGATAAAATAACATTGTGCGCAAAAGGTTCTCTGACGCGGCGTCCTCTTGATATGATAGCCGCGCCGCTTAAGGAACTGGGAGCCGAAATCGAGCTGATCGGAGAAAATGTAAAGAACGGCGCTCCGGTAAAAATCCGCGGCCCGTTGAAAGGCGGTACAGTGCATGTTGACGGTTCTGTCAGTTCTCAGTTTTTGACAGGTTTACTAATTGCGCTTACCCAGACAGAATCTGATTCTGAAGTGATTGTTGAAAATCTCAAAAGCAAACCTTACGTAGCGATGACTCTTGATATGGTAAAACAGTTCGGCGGAAAAATCATCAATCACGATTTCAGGCGTTTTGAAGTTAAACATTCTCCGTTTACTGCCGGTGCTATTGATGTTGAAGGCGACTGGAGTTCGGCTTCTTTTATAATATGCACGGCAGCTCTTGCAGGAGATATCGTAATAAAAAATCTTTTAAAAAATTCACTTCAGGCGGACATCGCCGTTCTTAAGGCGATTGAAAGAGCCGGAGTGGATTTTTCATTTGTAGGTGATTCGCTTCTCGTCAACAAATCAAAAGTTGAGTCTTTTGATTTTGACGCTTCAGACTGCCCGGATCTTTTTCCTCCGCTTGCCGCTCTTGCTGCGCGTGCTGAAGGTATCAGCAGAATCCGCGGAGTATCAAGACTGACTCATAAAGAAAGCAACCGTGCGGCGGCAATTGCAGAAGAGTTCGCACGCGCCGGAATTGAAATAGAAATTGATTACCCTGATGATATAATGATAATTAACGGCGGAGAAGTCAGATCTTGCGAGATGGATTCGAGAAACGATCACCGCATGGCGATGTGCCCCGCAGTGCTTTTTGCCGGAAGCGGCAAAAAAGTCGTTATAAATAACGCTGATGCCGTTGCGAAAAGTTATCCTCTTTTTTTCAATGATTTGAAAATGATAGGTGCGGAGGTCGGTGATGAATAGTTTCGGAAGAATCTTCCGCGTTTCAATTTTCGGAGAATCTCACGGAAAATCCGTAGGAGTTGTAATCGACGGAGTTCGTCCGGGCATTTCAATTTCGAAAGAAGATTTCGAAGCCGATCTTTCAAGAAGAAGAGGCGGTTCGGTGCGCGGAAGTACAACGAGAAGCGAAAGCGACATTCCTGAGTTTTTCAGCGGAGTATGCGACGGAAAAACCACAGGTGCGCCTCTTGCCGTAATTTTTGCAAACAATAATACAATGTCGAAGGATTATTCTGAATTCAAATCTCATCCGCGGCCGGGACATTCTGATTTCGCCGCGATGAAAAAATATAACGGTTTCAATGATATCCGCGGCGGCGGTCATTTCTCGGCGCGTCTGACGGCCGGTCTTGTCGCAGCAGGCGTTATTGCAAAGAAGATGCTGGACGGCGTTTCATTCAATGCTGAGCTGATTTCTGCAGGCGGAAGAAAAGATATATCGGATGCTGTCGAAGAAGCTCTGAAGGCTTCCGACAGCATCGGAGGACTGATTGAATGCAGAATAAACGGAGTCAAATGCGGAGTTGGAGAACCGTTTTTCGGTTCAGTTGAATCCGAAATTGCACGCATTCTATTTTCAATTCCTGCTGTTAAGGGTGTGGAGTTCGGTGCCGGAATGAAATCGGCCGAAATGAAAGGAAGTGAATTTAATGATAAATTCATTGATTCAGCCGGCAAAACTTCGTCCAATAACAGCGGCGGAATTAATGGCGGAATAGCTAACGGAAATGAAATCGTTTTCAGAGCGGCGTTCCGTCCGACTCCTAGTATTTTTTCGGCTCAGAATACATTCAATTTTGCTTCAGGAAAAATGGAAGAGCTTGTGATAAAGGGCAGGCATGATTCATGCGTGGCTCTCCGCGCGCCGGTAATTGTTGAAGCGGCCGCGGCAATTGCTCTTTGTGATTTATATTTGTCTGCTCAGAGATAATTACGGAGGAATATATGGATTTGAAAAAAATCAGAGAAGAAATAGATTTAAAGGATTCACTTATAGTCAAGCTTCTCAATGACCGTATGGAACTTGCGATTCTTTCGACGAAGCTCAAAACAAAAATTGAAGACGGAGACAGGGAAAACCAGGTCATTGAAAATATAAAATCAAACGCGCGCGGTCTAATCGATCCGGAATTCTGCGCGAATCTCTATAAGCAGATAATGACTGAAAGCAAAAGACTCCAGAGTAAAAATTATTCGGTAATTGGTTTTGCCGGTGAGCACGGGGCTTATGCCGAGCTTGCCGCGCGCGAATGGAATGATGTTCTCGTTCCGGTATCGTGCCCGGATGCTTCATCTGTTTTTGAAGGCGTTATTGACGGTGTCTTTGAGTTCGGTATCGTTCCTGTTGAAAATACTTTCGGCGGTGTAGTTGATGAAACTAACAGCCTTCTTATTAAATCCGATGTTAATGTGGTCGGCGCAGTTGATCTTCCGGTTCATCATTGTCTTCTGACTCTTCCGGGCACGGATTACCGCGATATCCGGGCTGTTTATTCTAATCAGCTGCCTTTAACCCAGTGCAGAAATTTTATCGCAAGAAATCATCTTGAACCTATATCTTATGGAAATGCTGTTTCTGCGGCTAAACTTTTTTCCGAAAAACGTCCTAAGGCTGCCGCTCTGATTGCAAGCAAGGCTTCTGCTGAATTGTATAATCTTGAAATCATTAAAGAGAATATTGAAGACTATAATGTCTGCCGTACTCGTTTTCTGATTATTTCAAAAGAAAGAAATACCGAAGGCGGAAACAAATGCTCTGTTCAGTTTTCAACAGAGCATAAGGCCGGAACTCTTTTTAAGATTCTTGAGTCTTTTGCTAAAGAGGATATCAATCTTACGAGAATCGAATCTGTTCCTGAAGATTCAGGCAGTTTTGTTTTCTTTCTCGATTTCGTCGGATCTCTTGATGACACAAAAATAAAAAGCATTATTGGAAAAATGAATGATCTTACCGGCGAATTGAGAATTCTCGGATGTTATAATGAAAAGGTGGTAAAATGAAAGTTGCGGTGCTTGGATTTGGAAGAATGGGCGGATGGTTTGCTGAGAATCTGAAGGCTGACTGCGAGGTCGCGGTTTTAGATTCCGATTCCGCAAAAACAAAAAATGCGAAGGGTGTTAAAGTCCTTTCCAAATATGAAGAGCTTGCCGCATTCGCGCCTGATGTTTTGATAAATGCGGTAAATCATAATTCGACATTCGAAGCATTCGATGAGGCGATAAAATATGTTTCTAATAAGTGCATAATCGGAGATGTAGCCGCGGTAAAGGACGGCTTGAGTGAATATTATTCATTGAAAAACAGAAAGTTTTTTTCACTTCATCCGATGTTCCGCCCGGCAGATAATCATGATTATTCAAGCGAGTTCGCGGTTATAATTAATGAGTCTGATTCATCGATGAAGGATTATTTTACCAAGTATTTCGATTCGTTTAAAATTAAAATTTATCAATACAGCTTTGAAGAACATGATGAAATGACCGCATCATCTCTTGCTGTTCCGTTTATTTCATCTATGGTATTCGCTTCGTGTACTAAACTAGAAAACGTGCCGGGAAACACATACAAGAAACACATGGACATAACGAGAAGTCTGATGAGTGAAGACGATTATGTATTAGCTGAAATTCTTTTTAATCCGAAGGCTCTTGCGGAAATTGAAAAGATAAATTCAAAGCTGTCATATCTTACTCATATTATCAAGGCAGAAGACTTTGATGAGGTTCATAAATTTTTTGAAAATCTCCGTTCAAATATAAAGTGAGGTTAGCATGAATCAGAGTCAGGTTAAGGAACTTCTGCTTAAACTTGATAGTGAAGTCGATGATTTTATGGTGACGTTTACAGGAAAGAAAAGCAATAAAGTTGACGGATTATATTATGCCGAAAGATGTGAAATTCTGATTCATAATACAAATGTTCAGAGTGAGAATGAAATAATATATACCGCAATTCACGAATTTGCTCATCATATTCAGTTCACGAAATCCGCTCAGCCTGTTACGGCGCGTTCTCACAGCACGGCATTCTGGAATATTTTTCATAAACTTCTTTTTAAAGCGGAAGATATGAATATATACAAGAATCCGTTTAAGAGTCACCCTGATTTTGTGAAACTGACTGAGCGCATCAAAAACGATTATCTCCGTGAAAGCGGAGAGAAAATGAAAGAATTCGGCGCGTGTCTGATTGAAGCGATGCGTCTGTGCGAAATGCACAAAACCAGCTTCGAGGATTATGTTGACCGCGAACTGGGGCTTCACCGTTTTGCTGCGAAAACTATGATGAAAAGCTACGCGTATAATGTTAATCCTGCGATTGGTGCAGAAAACATGCGTTCCGTTGCGCGTATTGCCGATAATGATCTCCGTAAAGACGTTGAAAACGCGTATTTATCACGAATGAGTCCCGATATGGTTAAGGCGGAATTTTCACCGAGACTTGCTGAAACAAAGGATATGACACGTCTTCAGTTTCTAAAAAATGAAAAAGAACGTTTGATTGAATCGCTTGAAAGGCTTAACCAGAAACTCGTGGGTCTTAACAGTCAGATAAGATCTCTTGAAACCGAGATAAAGTCAAAAGAAGACCGTATCGCAAGAGCTGAAAAAGAAGAAGAGGAAGAAACCAATGAATAATGACATAACCGGAAATGTGAAAGACGACCGTTTCGCAAAATACGTCGGAATAGAACTTGTTGAAGTCCGTGAAGGATATGCAGTTGCGGAACTCATCGTCCGTGATGATCATTTGAACGGTGTTAATTCTGTACAGGGCGGAGCCATTTTTACTCTTGCGGATTATGCTTTTGCCGCGGCAT
>JAEWVM010000130.1 GCA_023396615.1 Spirochaetota bacterium
AAAAATATATCAATGGAATAATCACTAAGAAGAAAGAAATGTATGATTTTCTTTGCGATATAAGAAAAGAAATATCAGGTTTTGCGCAGTTCTTTGAAGATATGATCGATATTTCAGGTATGTTCAAGACAATTATCGTGCTTACTCAAATAGAACTTTCGCGTCATGATTCGCTGAATTCTCTTCTCGGAGGCGCATTGTCTGATGTAAGTTCGATTCCTGATAGAATTAAAACCGTTGTTTCGGAGGGCCGGACAAGATTTAATGAACTTTCCGGACAATTTGAAAATTCAGTGAATTATTATGACGAAAAGTTTAAGGAGCAGAAAGCTCTTCTCGAAAAAAGTATAAAACTCGTTCGTGATATTTCAGTGCAGGTTTTTGAGTCAAAGAAATATCACAATGATTTTCTGACTGAAGCAGGGCAAAAAATATGCAATGTAAGAAGTCTTGTTGATAATGTGAATGTTCTTCTTTTGACGTTTTCTTCATGCTCTGACGAATTAAATAGAAAATACTCTTCAAGTAATATTCCCGGAAAAAAAGATATAATTGAAAAGTACGGCGATTTGCTGAAAAGTGTTTCCGAGTATTATTCGGTTGGTTGTTCTTCAGGAGATTATAAGTGTATGATGATTGCATCTCTTATTTCTGAAATGAGAGTTACTGGTGAAAGAAAAAGTGTTGAGTTTTTCTAAGTTTAACAGCTTAGAATGTTTTTAAGAATTGAGTTGAAAATAACTGATGATTTTTTTACGTTTTCCTGCCAGGTTTGTGCGGCAGAGTGATTGGCATTGTCGGAAACATATCTTAGAGCCAGCACTTCCTTCTTTTCTATAAGACTGCAGATTTTTGCCACTGCAGCTGATTCCATATCAACAAGATCCGCTTCAAATATTGTACGTTTAGAATTGTTGGTCGCAGGATCGCATATAAACAGGTCGCCGCTGATAATACGTCCGTATTTCAGACTTTGTCCCGATTTTTTTGCCGAAGTCTCAACAATGCTTTTAAATTCGGCTGATGATTTTTTTATTACTGCGGATTTCATCTCAGAAAAAGGAGTAACTCCATACGGAACCTTAAGACCTGTTACATCCATGTCATGCTCGCAGAATTCATCGCACAGATATAGATCACCGACATTCTGATCAGAAAGACCTCCTGAAGTTCCCATTATAAGAATTTTTGATGAAAGTTCGGCGATTTTTGCGGTATAATAAGAGGCGAAAACTTTTCCGATTCCGCATAGGGCTAGAACAGCTTTTTCATTTTCAAAAATATTATCCGTCAGTTTGTTCCAGGAATAAAAATTATCCTTCAGAATTTCTCCGGCTTCGTCCTTAACCGCGATAATGATGCCTAATTTATTATTCATGGAACTATCTAATTCATGGATCCGTTAATTACGTCAATTTATATTTTGAATAAAAAACTTATAGTTTTTCTAATTTTTTAAAAATTGGAGTAACAAATGTGTTATCAAAGGTACTTACTTGTGATATGAATATTTAAATTTCTTGACTTGCCTGAAGTCAGGTGAAATTGTTAAGTATATTAAGGAGTAGTCTATGAAGAAAAAAATATCACTGATTCTTCTGTTTCTTCTCATCGGAGCAGTAGCTTGCGGAGGGAAAAATACAAAGAAGGACAATACGCCGGCAAAAGATGACATGTGGGGTGAAGAAGAAGGGTATGCTACCATTTTTGACGGAGATACTGCTCTTGCAAGAGACAGAGCTATTGACGATGCGATGAATAAGCTCGTTAAAGTCAAACTTGGAATGACAATATCAGGAAAATCAATAGTTGAGGATTTCCAGCTTGTTGAATCTGTAATTGAAGCTAAAACTTCAGGTATGGTAAAAGACTGGAAAGTTGTTAACGAAAAAAAGGATGGGGATACTTTTATCGTTAGAGTAGCCGGAAGAGTTTATCCGCAGGCCGTTGATGAAACTATAAGAGCTACTATCGAAAATTACGGAAGACCTAAGTTCATGGTTCTTGTTAAAGAGAACTTTGAAGGGAGAACCAACGCAATCGGTTCAACTGTTGCAGAACACGAAATGATGAACATAATGGGTAAGGCCGGATTTGAATTCGTTGATGCCGAAACCGTTAAAGGTCTTGTTGCGAAAGAGTCTGCAAAAATGAATTCAGTTCTCAAAGGTCAGATTTCTGCTGACGGAGACGCTCAGGAGCTTTTAACAGATACAGGTGCTGAAGTTATTATTCTTGGGGACATAAAGGTAAATGACCAGACTGAAGTGCTGAAGAAAAAATTTCCGAATTCAAGCATGAAATCTAAAAGCGCAACTATTGTTTTGAAAGCAATTGATGTTTATACAGGTGCAATTCTTGCTTCTGTTGCGTTTAACGGAGTAGGTGCTCATATCTCTGATGAAGTAGCTTCCCAGCAGGCTGTTCAAAGAGCTTTGGCTTCGAGCAAGGCTCTTGGTGAAGACGGCAAGACAGGCGCTTTTATAAATGATATTGGCAAGAAGTTTCTCGCCGCTGCTACAAGAAGAGTGATCAAGCTTAATATTGCGGGACTTGATTATGCTGATCTTGCAAAATTCAGAAACGCGATTGAGCAGAGAGTACGCGGGGTAAGCAAGGTATATTCAAGAGGAACTTCCGGAAAGCTGGCTGTTATCGAAATTCAGTTTGCAGGCAAGACTACTGATTTTGCAGATGAGCTTTCTGCAAAGGCTGATAAGTTCGGGTTTACTGTAAAGATTGAACAGAGTTTTCCTACAAAGCTAATAATATCAGCAACAAAGAATAAATAATTGTTAAGTTATAATAAAAAAACCGCTTCAAATGAAGCGGTTTTTTTATGTCTCTGAGATTTCATGTGTGACGAAGAATCTGCTTTTTCTTTTATATTCGATCAGATAGAATACTGAAATTACCTGAATCAGTGTCATTGTTAAAGGAATCAGCCAGAATTTTTTGAAGTCTGTAATACCTCCATTTGTAAAATAATCCAGAACTCTTCCGCAGAAGATGTTTCCAACGATGCTTGCCGCGCCTCCTGTGATCATTCCGTAAATCTGATGAACTCCTGCTCTGTCTTTTTCGGAACAAAGCTGATCTACCATAATTGTTATAACCGGAAAGACGAGAGTGTAGGCGATTCCGTGACAGAATATCCCGGGGAAAATGAAAACTCCTGAAGGCAAAATGAACATTGCATATCGGATCATATTGAAAACGCTTCCGGCAATGATTGTGGCGCGGTAACCGAATTTAACAACTATTACAGAAAGAAAAATCATCGCGAATATTTCAGAAAGCTGACCGAGTGTAAGAAAAGGCGATACTGAATTTTCCTTTATTCCTGAAGCCTTAAGATACGGTGCGGCGGCATACATGTAAAATTTGTCGGAACATGCAGCGATAAAAATTACAGCTGCATATCTCATTCCTTTGCTGGTTCTGAGAACTGACAGTGCTTCTTTGTTTATAAATCCCTTGAATTTTGCTTTTACTTGCGGCTTATGTGTGCGTTTTATTTTGATGAACAAAACGCTTATTCCGAGAATTAAAGATGAACATGATCCGAGTATGAATGCCTGTGATAATTGAGGATGCGGATTGAAGAAAGGGTTCATCCATACATATCCGAAAAACCATGCGGCGCATATCCAGCCGATGGTTCCCCAGAGGCGTATTCTTCCATATTTGTTTTTGTCCTTCAAATGATGAAAGATTACAGCATTGCCGAGAGGAAGAATGTTGCTTGTGAAAAGTGCCATCAAAAAATAAACAGGTGCGAATATTTTAAACTCGGTTATGAAAGAGAGGGAGAATAATACTGTTGATGCTCCGAAAAGCATGACTGCAAGAAGACGTTCAGATGAAATCAGTCTGTCAGCAATTGATAGTCCGATTGTCGGAGCTATTATTCCGCCGGCAGCCGCAAGTGAAAGTATTATACCGCTTTCAAGACCTCCGAAACCGAGATGTTTTGTAAAGTAAAGACCCAATATCGGAGTGGTTGATCCGAACATGAAAAAAAGCAGAAAAAAAAGAAATGAGCCAAAATGTTTCATCGGGGCATACGAAATCCATAATCAAAAATCGTAAAGCATTTTTAATGAAACTTCATTCCCTTTGCAGAAAAACTTATAATGCAAACGGTAAAACCCCGATATCGCGATTCATGCAGCCGGATATGATTTTACGGATATGATATCATTGTGAAGCATCAGGTCTTTGATCGCAATGCGGCTTTTTGTATCTGCTGGAGCTTCTATACGTATCCTGTAAATGCCGTTTTCTTCGTTCTTGTGATATGACTCGATTTCAGCATGCCTTTTTGAAAAAATTGCAGCAATGTGGTTAAACATCTTTTTGTTAATGCGGGTTTCAATTTCGATTTTATACTTATTCATAATTCTTCTCCTATCATGCTTATATTGTTTTTTCCGGGAGGTACCATCGGAAGAACGTTTTCAGGCGCGCATTTTATATCGGCTACAAAAGTTCCGTTTTCGCTGAAAAGCTCTGCGATTTCATTTAAATCTTTATTTTCTGAATCAAAAGATTCTATGCCGAAAGCCGAACCGATTCTTGAGAATGACAGTTGGTTCTCAAACCGGCACGCAGAAAAATTTGATCCGTAAAATAATTCCTGCTGTTGGCGAACAAGCCCCAAATGTCCGTTATTCATTACGGCAATTGTCAGATTGCATTTGATTTCACCGAGAAGCGCCAATTCCTGAATATTCATCATCAATGAGCCGTCCCCTGTAATCAAAATAACCTTACGGTTCGGTGCTGCAATTGCAGCACCTATTGCAGTGGGCAGACCGAAGCCCATTGTTCCCAGTCCGCCGCTTGTGAGCAGTTTGCGCTTTCTTGAAAATGAAAACCTCTGCGCAGTCCACATCTGATGCTGACCAACATCGGTAACGATAATTGCGTCTTCGGGAGAATTGTCAGAAATGAATTTGATTATATTCGACGGGTGATGAGCTGAAGCATATTGATGAAGCGGAAAAGTTTCTTTAATTTCGGATATTTCCTTCATCCATGATTTGCGTCCATTATTCTCAATCAAAGGAATAATTTCTCTAAAAAAGTTATGAGCATCAAGACGTATGAAAATTTCAGCCGGGCATATTTTTCCGTCTTCGGTTGAATCGATGTCGATATGAATTATTTTTGCGTTAGGCGCGAATTCATCTGTTTTACCCGTTGACCTGTCTCCGAAGCGCGATCCGGCTGCAATTATAAGATCAGCCTTGTTTATTATATGGTTGGTATAACGGGCGCCGTGCATACCTGAAAATCCGATATTAAGGGGATTGTCAGCATCGAAAGAACAAAGACCCATCAATGTAGGCGAAACAGGAATTGAATTTTTTTGAGCCATGTGAAGAAGCTCATCTTCGGCGTTAGCTGCCATAACTCCGCCTCCCGATATGATAACCGGACGCTTTGCTGAATTAATTATTGCCGCAGCTTCAAGGATGCCGTTCGAGTCAGTCTCAAGCGGACGCTTGGCGTTTTTATTATACTCAGAAGGAATATATTCATTCATCTGACAGTCTTTCGGTATGTCTATTAATACCGGTCCTCTGCGTCCGGTACCCGCAATTCGAAAAGCTTCGTCGATTATATGCGGGATCTCTTCTGTTTTAGAAACGAAAAAGCAGTGTTTGCACAAAGGCAATGCAGATGAAATTATATCAACTTCCTGAAAAGAATCCTTTCCAAGAAGACTGCTTGGAACCTGACCTGTGATTGCGATTACTGGTATTGAATCGGCTTTGCAGTCAGCCAATGCCGTCAAAAGATTTGTTGCTCCCGGACCGCTTGTTGCGAGACATACCGCGGTTTTTCCGGTTGTTCTTGCCATACCGCCTGCGATGAACGCGGCTCCCTGTTCATGGCGGGCAAGAATGTGCCGTATGTTTGATTTAGCCAAAGCATCATAAATAGGAAGATTCGATCCTCCGGGGATGCCCGCTATGATCCTTATTTGTTTTTCTTCCAAAGATTTAATTAAAATTTCCGCACCGTTCATTTTTCCTCCAAATAACAAAAAACCCCTGCCGGCGGTGCCAACAGGGGTTTGAATTTTCTAAATTAGGTCAACCCTTACGGCACAACTCGCAGTTTAACGCATAGAAGGACGACCACGACGACTGTCTGGTTGATTATAGAAATTGCGTTTGTTATACCGTATTTTTTCATAAGTTGCGACAATGTAGCGGGCGGAAATATTTTGTCAATTTATTTTTTATTTGCAGATGATGTTAAATCAGTTTGAATGAACATCATCTGCCTCATGAAATTAAAGATCATCACCTTTTTTATGAACAGGCTGAATGACGTCTTTCATCAGACCGTCGAAATTAGTTACTTTCCATATACCTTTGTCGTTTCGTTTCATGTAAACCGCTCTTGGAGCCTGGTCGCCTGAACTTACAACAAACACTTTTGCTTCGTTTTCGGAACGCAGATTGTTCGGCATTTCCCTGAAGCTGAACGTGAAAGGAAGAACTGCTTTATAGTCTCTATCCGGATCAGTTTTGACGATATATGAAAACGGTATGAAACTTTTTGATTTTTCGGATAACGCAGCCATTTTTTCCGCGGCGGATTTATCCGGTGTGAAACCTTTGTATGTCGATCCCGAAACAAGACGTGTCTGGTCAAGTGCGATAGTCGCGCACTGCATTCCGAGATTTTTATCAGTTGTGTATATTATCATCGACATGATGAACATCGCCGCTCCGCCTTCGGGAGAATTTGACTGTACGTTTCTCATGTAGACGAATTCTTCAGTATTTGCAGGAATGCGGTTAACAGAAATCAGTTTATCTCCTGAGAAAACTGTTTGTGAAAAAATTGCGGCAAGAAAAAATGCTATTAATATTTTTTTCATCGAGAACCCCCTAATATAAATATTTTATGTGTAAGAAACTTTTAGTCAAACATAAAATCAAATGTATGGTTTTGAATTTGATAATTGTGAGATGCCGGTATGCCGGCAAAAATTGCTAAAATTTAAATTTATCGAGAATGTCAACAGGGATATTCGGGGTTAACCCGAGAACTTTTTCTTTCGTCAGAGGTTTATTTATAATCATATCAGAAGTTTTTTTGCCAATGTGAGGAATGTACTCAAGAGCCTTGGAGTTTAGTTTGTTTATTTCTATAGGAAAGGGAAGTGCATTGAGCGATCTTTCCTTGTTTCCGAGAATTACAGCGTCAAAAACAGTTCTATGTTCAAGCTCAAGCGGAATCTTGCAGATGATGGGATATGATGCGATCTGACGGGCATACGAATATCCCTGTATATTTTCTTCCGTACGGACTTCTTTGATAACAGTTCCGGCAGGATAAATTTTTGCAAGCATCACAGTGTCGATTTCACTACGGATTTTTTCTTTATAATAATCATATCTGTTTATAACCCGCTGTGAAGGACGGAATTTTGATTCATAAAGAGGTGTTCCTGGAAACGGCTGAATTTTGCGGATGTTGATTCTTTTGATGAGAAGTCCCTCATCAAGAATTTCTTTCAGTGTTTCGTAGTTCAGCTTGAATGTTTTGTCTGTTTCGCCGATCAGTCCGTGAATGAGATTTACTCCGGGAAGTATTGACGGAATTCCGTTTTTTCTAAGGGATCCGGCTTCATTGATTATTTTAATTGCTTTAATAATTTCATCGCGGCTTGCTTTCAGGTTGTTAGGTTTAATCAGTGACGGATCAAAAGATTCCGCTCCGAGAGCCATCGTGTCGCCTTCAGAAACAGTTTCGGCAATAATAGACAGAATTTCTTTAGATTCGTTTTCATAGGTTGCGAGCTGACCGGGATTTGCATTGTCTATAAAAAGGGATTTTATTTCACCTGTTTTTATTTTTTGACTAAGGGGTTCAAAAAGACTTCTAATTCTTTCCGGATTGGACTGAGGGAAACCGTTTTTGTAAGAATTTAAATCAGACCCGTATGCAGTTATATCGGCCTGTCTTCCGAGTCTGAAGCGCGATATGCCAGATGAGATCAATGCTTCGATTTCCGTTATAATGTCGTACTCATTTCTGAAATCAATAGATGAATAAATATTTTCAGAACAGAAGGAACATTTTTTTTCACGCGGGCATCCGCGGTAGGTTTCGATTTCTGCAATCAGTTGAGGGTAATCCTGATGAGCTTTTACAATTGAAGCTCCGAGAACTCCCCATCTGGCGCATTCTGTGTTATCGCGCAGTCTGTCTTTTGTTTCATCTTTAGCGCTGTGAAACGCTGCCGCCTCGATATCATTTGAGATGATGCGGAAATTTCCATTAATCGAACCGAACTGCGGCAGTCTGCTTATTAGCCCCCCGACTGAAAAGAAAAGATTGTTGTTTTCAATGATTGATTTTATTTCAGCGAATGTTCCGATTTTTGCGCCGAGATAACGGCCGGGAACTGCGGCTCCTCCTATGATAAAAGTTTCATCAAAATAATTATTTATCTTATATTCCGGACGGATATGGTCTATTGTCATGTAAGTGATATTATCATCATGTATCCCCGCATCTTTTAATGCTCCCGCGATTAGACGCGGATAGGGAGAAACAAACGGTGGAACTCCGAGGCATGCAGGTTCATCCACATAACAGTCGAGAATCAGAAATTTTTTCATTTAGGTATAACCGAATCTATGATTGCAGTCATCCGGCTCTGTATTTTATTTTCAAGATCTCTAAGAAAATGTATTCTGGATGCGATATCTTTTTTCCGCTCGGGTGTATTCCCGTAACGGATTATAAGATCCTCTATTCTTTCGTTAATTGTCACAATCTCGGAATGCTTAACCCGTTTGTCGGCATAATGAACTATTTCTTCTTCATTCAGAGGCGCTTCAATTGAAAATTCTTTCAAAGCGACATGAGATTCAATGATGCTTGCAATTTTTTCTTCACCGAGTTCTCTCATGTAAATTCCGCCGGAAATATCATGATGCTCTCCGGTCTGAAGTGACTGAGTTTTGGTAACATCGTGCAGAATAGCTCCGCATACAGCAAGGTCTGTGCTGATTTGAGACTTGTCTTTGAGATTATCGCAGATCGCTTTTGTGACTTCTGCAACAAGAAGTGAATGCTCCATGATATTCGGAAGGCATCCGGATTTTTTTAGTATTTCAACGGCTTTTTCAGGAGTAATAGTCATAACTGATTCAGAAAAAAAATGCTTCCTATGTCAATAAGTTCTTCAGTTAGAAATTCGGCTTTCTTTCCGTATTTGTCAATGAAAGAAAGGATTTTTTCTTCGTCCGGATGACCGTTGAAATTTCCTGTTATGTAAATTTTGTCTTTGTAAATTCCGCAGCATCCGCCTATAAATCCGTAATTGAATCCTTCAAGTTTAATGAAGCCGCTTTGAATCAAAAGAACGTCAATGCCTGATTGTTTTAATATATCCGCGCTTTTGTTATCAGCGGTTATTACTGCTTCCTCATTAACGGGCAAAATCGAACAGCGGCCATATCCCTGATTGATGTGTAATGATGGAATATTTCTGCTTTTGCAGAAGCCGATTATTTCCGGTGCGGTAAATTTTAGATTATGGATAAGATATTTTCCCGTATAGCAGGCGTTATATGATGCGTCGGAAGGGTAAGTTTCCGATATCGGTTTGCTGCATTTGATAATTTTAGAGTATTTGCTTATTTTATCGGCAGTTAAAGAGTCGAACAATGGATGAATGAAGCAATGATCTTCGATTTGGCATAACTGGATATCTGCGTGATTTTTTAACGATGAGCTGAATCCTGAAGCATTTGGCACAGTAATGGTGTTTATCGAGTGTTTTAAGAGGGATTCGGCGATTGCGGCATTATCTCCGAAGAGAGCTTTCGGCATCAGCCTTTCATCATCGCTATAACATACTGTACGAGATTGGTGTGGTCGAAATCAATCGGATCAATCGATTCAATTAGTCCGGCTGAGATAACTATTATCTGGGCGATTCTGGCAAGAACTTCAGGGCTCATGTCATTTCTTCTTCTGGCAGGTATTTCCTTTCGCGAATCTTTTATGATATTTTTATAGAGGTCGAAGTTTTCTCTGACGAACTTCTGAATTTCTTTCATTATCTTTTCGTTTTCGTACGCATAAAGAATGATGTTTATGAATATCCGTGTTGTTTTTTTATCGATGAAAAACTTTTCAATTCCGTAAAGAGCCGAAAGAGAAACTTTTACCTTGCTCTGAATTTCTCCGCGCAGAAGTCTTTCGTGTTCATATTTTATTTCTTCGAACAGTTCTTTGATAAGATCGGCATACATTTCTTCTTTTGAATTATAGTAGTGAAGGAGTCCGCCTTTTGAAAAACCTGCTTCGGTTGCTACCTGCTGAACAGTAATATTTGAATAGACGTCTTTCATCAGGCAGTTTTTTAAAGCTTCAAGAATGAGCTTCTTTTTTTCTTTAATTTTACTTTCCTTATCAATCATAGCAACCGCCGTTTTCAAAATAATCCGACCATTTAGACTATTTTTAAGAGGGATTTTGGTCAAGAAATTTTTTATAGAGTGTCCGGTAGCCGGACTTTTCACATAAGGCTCGCGCTTTATGAATCCGTGAATTGCATGGATCATGCAATAATATTCAAAGGGACGAGGGGCTCAGTCGCCGCCCCTCATCCCTTTGAGATCCCACTCCTGGCTTTTGTCGGGCGAATTCCTCGCACCGGCTTTGCCGGATGCTGCGGTCGCCCGAGTTGTGTCGTGCTGGGCGCGACATTTAAAGGATTTTGCTGTTATTCATCTATTCCTGAAACATGTTAAATTTGTGATGATAGATAGCCCTCTCCCGGGAATGATCTTTCTTCATTGGCTTTGCCAATATGCGCTTCATTCTGGGAGAGGGTGAGCCGGAAGCTGGGTGAGGGCGCGTAAGGTATGTAAATTATTCTGTAGTAGGCAGCTTATTTTGGATTTGACATTATATTTTTTTTAAAAATATCTGGTATGTAAAGATGTCATTATTTTGTTTAGCTAAACAAGGTGAATAATGGTAAAAACCCAAATGGGATCAATATTTATTTGTTTAATATTGGGCATTCTATCTCAAACGACTAATAGCCCTGTGTTATTATCTGTTATGAATGTTGAATTCGAAGTTTCTATACCTTTTATGATAATATTGTCAATTGTTTCAATGTTTAGTGTAATTGATATATTTATAAATGAACGAGAAATTCCATATAATAGGTATTTAGTAATATTTTTCGGTATAATGGGAGTTTCTTTATCTTTACGTAATATCTTTTCTTCTATACCTATTAACTTGTATGTATTGGAAACTGTTTTAATTGTTGTTTCTTTTCTTTTAGGGGTATCGGTTTCCTTGTGGCATATGAAGTTACAAAGTAAGAGAAAAAAAATTTCAGGTAATCAAAAAATAGTTTTCTCAATAGGTGCTATATCCTTAGGTCGAGGGATTTTATTCTGTTTGTCATTATTTATCGTAATACTATTGTTATATTCTATAATAATAATTAAAAAGTTCAATTATAGTCCAACTTATTATTTAAGTTTTCTTTTAATGTTTTTTCTTATACCTAATGCTTTAGAAGCGCATGATTTTTTGTTAGGACATATCGGATCAAAAAAACAAAGAAAAAAATATTTAAGAAAATGCAATAGTTGTAACAAAATGTTTGAAATGCATGAATATATATATCAGGTGAATAATTTACCTTTTTTGAGGTTGAATAGAATATAAATTATTCAACCTGCTCAACCTATTCTTTTTAAAGCTGTTGGTAAAAATGATTTCACGCTTGTAAAGAAATTGGTATGTCGTGGAGAAGATCCTAATACACAAAATAACATGGGATGGACAATATTATGTCTTGCAGTTGCAAATGGTAATTATGCTATTTCAAAGTACTTAATAGAAAAAGGAGCAAATCCAAATATTGTGAATGCATTAGGTAGATCTCCCATATGTTATGCTGCACGTCATGGTCATTTGAAAATAGTAAGACTTTTATTGAAAAATAATGCGGATCCAAATATGTATGAATATCCAGAAGATAAAGGACCATTATATGTTGCAATTGAAAATAATCATGTTGAAGTAGTTAAGATCCTTTCTTCAATATCAAAATTAAAAGAAGATGAATCTGGAAATTGTCGAGAAATGGAATTATGCATAAAAATGAAAAATCAAGAAATGATTGAAATAATTAGCAAAGAATTAAGGAGCCGAGGTGTAAGTTTTAGCTTTTTTAAATCAATTTAGTGTACAGTAACTCTATCCCCTAGATATTTTTCTCTGTAAATAAATTTTCAATTCGTCCATTGACGTCGGAATCCGTCATAACCTGCTTTTCGAGATCACAATAATATGATGAAGGATTTAGACTGATTGAAGAAATTATCGGCAACAGAAAATATAACATTCTTTCTCTTGCGACCATTACCCTCATGGCAGAAGCCAGGTGTTTGCTTTTTCAAATCGTTAAGGAACTCTATTGATGTTTATGTCTGTAAGGTTCGTTTCTGTTTAGGCTGCAGCAGCTTAAGTGACCATCGCCGAATAATTCCTTATTGGATTTTCCCAGACGTTTCAAATAATCGTTCCATTTTTGTTTTAGATTATTAAAAAAGCCGCCGTTTTCCTTTTTCATATGAATCACCTCCTATAAATATGACAGTACAGTTCTATTCATAGGCTATATTAACAATATAACGCTTTTTCCGCAAAAGACATGAATAAAAGTTTTTTAGATCAGCGGTTTCGAATTATTTAAGCAGGCAAAATCTGATGATAAGTATGCGTCAATTATCCTTTTTTCCGGGTTGATATCCCGAGAGGATAATACAACGGACAAACGCCGATGACGCTTGTCAGAATAAAAATTACCGCGATGGCAGCAAGTACAACCGCCGCAATGCCGGTCAACTGACCCGTAAAATAAAAAAGTGTAACAGCTGCTGCAAGCAAAATTCGAATTGTTCTGTCGATAATGCCCATATTCTTTTTCATAATCTCCTCCTTTTCCGGATACAATATATCACGGCCGGATAATAAAAGCAAGAATAGCTCGATAATCATAAAGCGTTAAATATGAGTCTAGTTTCTCGTCCAATTCTAGAGGCTAACTGCTGTCATTCTTCTTTTTTCTGCGGCGGGCGGTTTATTTTGGGTTTGACATGCTTGATAAACATTTATTAGATTTTTATGAGCTTTATATGGTCTATGTTTTCATGTTAATCGATGAAAATAATTAGATATGCACTAGAGAATCGGAAATGAACTTTGTGAACACAGGAAACTCTTTTTCAGCTAATTTATGCGTAAGTAATAATACTTTTTTGAGGATAAAATGAATCACTTGACACGATATAGCAAATTTGATATATCGTGAATATGAATTTTCAAGTCGAATTAACATCAGAAGTTTCAGATTTTATTCTGTCTCTCCCTTTTAAGTTTCAGGCGAAGATTCAAAGAACTATTGATTTATTGTGTGAATTTGGTTATTCTTTACCTGAACCTCATTCTAAAAAAATTAAATCAGCAGATAAAATATATGAATTACGCATCAAGCTTGGTTCAGATATCTGTCGATTGTTTTATTTTCATTGGAAAGGAGCAATTTACGTCATCACATCAGGTTACATGAAGAAAACTGACAAATTAGATAAAAGAGAAATTGAAAAAGCGGAAAAGATCAAAAAAATATTTAAGGATTAACAATATGCCTAAACCAAAAACTATAAGTTCAACATCTCTGCTTAAAAAGCAAATGCAGAATGATAAATTTAAGAAAGAATATGATCTTCTTGAAGAGGAATTTGAGCTTGCTAGAGAAATTATTCAATTGAGAATAAAAGCTTCGTTAACTCAGAAACAATTGGCGGAACTTGCCGGAACATCTCAGCCTGCGATTGCAAGACTAGAATC